>CALRYR010000087.1:0-11103 GCA_943372425.1 Variovorax sp. YR752
AAGTAGCGCAGCAGCGCAATGCGCCAATCGGGTTGCGCCAGTTGCAGGTCGATCAGTGCCTCTTCCACCATGCGCTTGGAGCGGCCATACGGGTTGGCCGGCCGGCAGGGCGCATCTTCGGGAATGGGCGAACTGTCGGGTTCGCCGTACACCGTGGCCGACGACGAGAAGATCAGCGTCTTCACGCCGGCGGCGTGCATGGCGGCGGCCAGCACCCAGGTGCCATGCACGTTGTTCTCGTAGTAGGTGATCGGGTCGGCCACCGAGTCGCCCACCGCCTTGAGGCCGGCGAAGTGAATCACGCCCGCGATGTCGTGATCGCGAAACACGCGGTCGAGCACCGCGCGGTCGCGCACATCGCCCTCGATGAAAGCAGGCCGCTGACCGGTGATGGCGGCCAGCCGATCGAGCACGCGCACGTCGCTGTTGCCGAGGTTGTCCAGAATGATCGGCACGTAGCCGGCTTCGATCAGCGCCACGCAGGTGTGGCTCCCGATGAAGCCCGCGCCGCCTGTCACCAGAATGGTCTTCTTGTTCATCGGATGCTTGGTTTCCCTGTCGAAAGTGCGTATTTTGCGCGACAGGTCACACACCGCATGTGACCCTTTCGCCACGGGTTGGCACGCACTAACGTCGCTGTGCGAGAATCATTTTTTTACATATGCGCCCGCCGCCCATGCAAAACGAAGAGTTCAGCGCTCCGGCCGCAGACGCCGCTTCGACGCCGGATGCACCGGCCCCGGCCGTCCGGAAGCGGCCCAAGCCGGGCGAGCGGCGTGTGCAGATCCTGCAGACGCTCGCCGCCATGCTGGAGCGCCCCGGCGCCGAGCGCGTGACCACCGCTGCGCTGGCCGCGCAACTCGACGTCAGCGAAGCCGCGCTCTACCGCCACTTCGCGAGCAAGGCGCAGATGTTCGAAGGCTTGATCGACTTCATCGAGCAGAGCGTTTTCACGCTGGTCAACCAGATCCTCGAGCGCGAGAGCGCCGGCAAGGAACAGGCCGCCCGCATCGTCACCATGCTGATGCAGTTCGCCGAGAAGAACCCTGGCATGACGCGCGTCATGGTGGGCGATGCGCTGGTCTACGAAAACGAGCGCCTGCAAAGCCGCATGAACCAGTTCTTCGACAAGATCGAATCGACGCTGCGTCAGGCACTGCGCGATGCCGTCATCGCCGATGGGTCGGATACGCCGACCATCGATGCGCAGGTTCGCGCTGGCGCGCTGACCGCCTTCGTCGCGGGGCGGCTGCAGCGTTACGCGCGCTCCGGGTTTCGGCGGCTGCCGTCGGAGCACCTGGAGCCTGCGCTTCAGCTGATGCTTTGATGCGACGTGCGGCGCATAGGCATCGCGCAAATGGCTTATAGCTTCAGGGCGGTGGCTCTTGTTCGATCTTCATGTAGGTCGACGCTTGGAGCCGAGGTCAGGCCATGCCTCTGAAAAGCTGCCGAATGTCCGCGCTATAAGCGTGAACGCGAAAATGGTTGAGGGTTGCTTGAACGATCGTCCGAGCGCGCCATTGACAGCTTCGGCCGTGGCGCTGGACAAGGTCAAAGGTCGCCTGTCGGCACGTTCGTGAAGAAGAAGTCGGGATAGATCGATGCGACTTGGCGTAATCCAAGCTCTTGAATAACCGACATCACCTTTGCGCTCTGTTCTCTGTAGATTTCAACCTGAAGGAACACCTGATTTTTTTCGATGGTTCGCCGCAGGCCCTTCAGCGCTTCTGCCTCATGCGCTTCGACATCCATCTTGATAACCAAGTGACCGCCGGAAAGCTCCAACGCGTCGTCAATAGCGATGGCCTCGATCTGCCTTGTGTTAAGGGCGCCCTCTGCCTCTTCAGCCGCTAGCACGCGCGCAGCACCGCGATTTCCATCAGTGTGGCTACGGCTGCTTTGCAGCGTCAGAATTCCATAGCCATCGCTGACTGCGGCATTGCGCGCCTGCACGACTCCCTCCAACTTATTCAAGAAAATGTTGGCTTGAAGTTGCGCGAAGTTGCACACGTCTGCGTCAAACGCATAGATTCTGTCGAACACTCCGGTCTGCCACATCATGAACGTGTAGTAACCCCAATATGAGCCCAGATCGAGAAAGGCGACGTTCGCACGACCTCGGAAGTGCTCCGACAACTGCCTGAGCTGCCGAACTTGGTCCCCTTCCCATTCCCCGCGCTCAAGGACCATACGATCTACTAGCGATGACGAATCCAACAGGAACCTGAAGCCTTGAACCTCGTGAATCGCCACTGCGGGTGTCGGCGCTATCGCGGCACGCACAGCTATGGTCAGGTCGGCGACCGTGGCATTCACAGCATCTAGCCGATCGCAAACAGCGACGGTTGCGCTTTGCCGCTGAGCCGTCGCTGCTTCTGACGCAGCCTGACTACCCCGAAAGGTTTGAGCACTGGCCAAGGTCTGCAAAGCATCTGCCATGCTGAGCAGCGCACTGTAGCAGCGGCCAACTTGGCGAAACGGGGTTCGTTGAGCGAGCTTCATCGGGAACAAGGTGAGGTCGTTAAACCGTGAGTATGCAATGACGCCTTCCGTGGACAGTCCTTTCCTTCGTCGTGGCGCATCTTGAAACTGAGAGATCCGGGTGAAAGAACGGCTGCGTCTCTTCTGATTGGCATGGACATTCTGCTTTCCTCTCTTTCCGGTTGATGGTCGGTGCCTCCGGAGGCGCTCGGCACATCACTTAAGCAAGCGCCCTTTCTTCACTGACGGGCGCGGCGGACGCTACTTCGAACGGGGGTCAACGCATTTAGTCAACAGTACGTTGCGTTGGACGGACGAAATTCGAATGATTCTTAGGTGAAGGACGCCTTGGTGGCATGTTCCACGGTACGCTCGCACAGCGTGAAATCAACCACCGGCCAGCATTTCGTCGTGTCAAATCATGTGAAAGCTCTCGCGGCGTTCATCGTTTTCAGCTGGCACTTTATGCACAACTGAGAGTCTTCCCGGTTGCCTTGCCGCATGGCCATGGTTCCCACCGACTGCAATTCTTGACGAAGGCCACACCGGCGTGGCGCTGTTCATGACGCTGAGCGGATATATTTTCACAAGATACTAGACGGCCGTGACATCCTCTTTCATCTCTTCGTCTGGAACCGAGTGATCAGGCTGTTCCCAACTGTTGTTGCTGATGATGGCCATAAATGCCGCGGTCCGATATTTTGAAGAGCACGCTGGGTTAGGCGAATTCTCTCGCAAACAGCTGTGGGGCCTTGAAAGATCTGAAACTCTTCAGTAGCCAAGGCGTATTCTTGTCTTCAATATCAAACGGGAGGGTCCTACCTAAAAATTTTCCGAGCCGATCTAAGAGGCCGCGTGACCCGATAGGACAACGATCGCTCGATCGCCAGAGCATGGGTTTCAGCCGACGAAAGCCGACCTTGCAACGCTTGCTTTTCAAGCTCACAAACGGACAGCGCGTGATCCCTCTCCGAGAGCTGAATCGCGAGATCTTCGGAAAGTGCATTCAACTTCAGTTGAAGCTCTGCGTTTTGTTGTGCCAACACTGCCTTTTGCTGAGTTAGCGACTCCGCTTCCGCAAGCTTTTGCCCGAACCCATTTCGAACATGCTGAAGATCCCATTGGCAATTCACTGAGTCACCGAGTGCGGCAAAGACCTGCTTGACCGCCCGTATTTGGTTAGGGTTCGCCGAGGCGTTAAAGAGCGAGGCCAGATCTTTTGGCAGATTCTTGCCGACTCCCAAAACGCCCAGCCCAGCTGAGTGGTCGAATTCAAAGCTTGGGTAGGACCTAGAAATCTCGCTCCAGTACTCCCAAACACCAAAACCACGTTCGCGAATGTTGGTGTCATGGAACAACACGACGGCGCGGTCGGAGAGCTTTGGAAGCCATGTTTCGAAATCATGCTTCACCGCGTCATAGGTGTGCAGGCCATCGATGTGCAGCAGGTCGACGGATCCATCGCCAAAGTAACCAGCGGCCTCATCGAAGGTCATTCTCAACAGTCGTGAGAAGCCCGCATAGTGCATCTGGTTGTAGGCATTCAACTCATTGAATACGTCGTCTCCGTAGAAGCCTGCATGTTCGTCCCCTTGCCATGTGTCGACTGCAAAGCACTTTGTTCCCAGCCGTTCGGCGGCGATGGCTTGGCAAAACGCTGCGTACGACATCCCTGTATGGGAGCCGAGTTCTACAAAAATACTTGGCTCCTGTGCCGCGACCAACCAGGCGCCGAAAGGGACATGCCCCAGCCATCCACTGGGGACGACCCGGAGCGGCCGCAAAAACATGGCGGTGTTTGGCGAGAAGCCTTCGAATGTGTTCATCGGGGGGAAACGGCACGTGTGCCTGCTAGGGAACTGAACGCAATTGTCACCCAAGTTGATGGGAGGCAGGCCTGTGAGAACCATCCGCTTCGGGGTACTCATTCAAGCGATTGATCGTGAAATGGACGTTCGACCCGGTGCCCGCACAACAGGCAATGCGGCGGGAAGCCCCGTGGCGTCAGGCTTCGCGCACCGTGGTCCCAGTGCTGCGCACAGCGTTATCCACAGAAACGCGGAACAACTTCACGAAACTGTCACACCGACCTTTTGGCCGGCCTGGACGATTTCCGACCAGGTGGCCTCGTCGATCTGGATGCCGTCGCGCTCGCGCGCGGCACGGGCACGCCGCTCGGGTTCGCCGGCGATCTGCACGGGGTCGAAGCCGGCGCCCGGCGGGCTCTGGCGGAGCCACTCGACGAAACCGTTCGCTTCCGCTTCGAAGCTGGCCTGCGTGCCCAGCTTCGCCGGGTCGATCAGCACCGTCAGCATGCCGTTGAAGACCGAGCGCGCGGTGTCGGCCGGCCGGTGCCAGGTACCGCCGCCGGTGAGTGCGCCGCCGAGCAGTTCGCAGGCCACCGCCATGCCGTAGCCCTTGTGCTCGCCGAAGGTCATGAGCGCGCCGAACAGGCCGCCCGGTTGCGGCACGACCACCACGCCCGGGTCGTCGGTCGGGCGGCCCTGTTCGTCGATCAGGTAGCCGGGCGGCACGCGCTCGCCCTTGTTGTGCGCGACGCGCATCTTGCCCTGCGCCACGCGGCTGGTGGCGAAGTCCAGCACGAACGGTTCCGCGCCCGCCAGCGGCACGCCGATGCAGCAGGGGTTGGTGCCGAAGCGCCCGTCGCCGCCACCCCAGGGCGCGACCACCGGCCGCGACAGCACGTTGACGAAATGCATCGCCACCAGGCCCTGTGCCGTCGCCATTTCGGCGAAATGGCCGATGCGGCCGAGGTGGTGCGTATGCGCGAGCGTGAAGATGCAACTGCCGTGCTGCCTGGCGCGCGCGATGCCCATCTCCATCGCCTGCACGCCGACGATCTGCCCGTAGCCGCCCTGGCCGTCGAGCGCCAGCAGCGTGCCGATGTCGGCCGTGACGCGGACCGAGGTGTTCGGCTTCAACCCGCCTTCGGCCACCGCGTCGATGTAGCGCGGCAGCATGCCGACGCCGTGGGAATCGTGGCCGCTGAGGTTGGCGAGCACGAGGTTGGCGGCGACCTGCTCGGCCTCGGCGGGCGAACTGCCGGCCGCAGCGACCACGCTGGCGACCTGGGTGCGAAGAAGGGATGCTTGAACTGTTTTCGACATGCGTTTTCCGTGGGGGCTACTACATCACCGCGCCGACTTGCCACGGCACGAATTCGTTCTGGCCGTAGCCGTGTTGCTCGCTCTTCGATGGCGTGCCCGACGCGGTCGCCAGCACCATGTCGAAGATGCGCTGGCCCATCTCCTGGATCGACACGGTGCCGTCGACGATTTCGCCGCAGTTGATGTCCATGTCTTCCTCCTGCCGCTTCCACAGCGCGGAGTTGGTCGCGAGCTTGAGCGATGGCGACGGCGCGCAACCGTAGGCCGAGCCGCGCCCGGTGGTGAAGCAGATGAGGTTGGCGCCGCCGGCCACCTGGCCCGTGGCGCTCACCGGGTCGTAGCCCGGCGTGTCCATGTAGACGAAGCCGTGTGCGTCGACCGGCTCCGCGTACTCGTACACCGCCTCGAGGTTGCTGGTGCCGCCCTTGGCCACCGCGCCCAGCGACTTCTCGAGGATGGTCGTCAGCCCGCCCGCCTTGTTGCCGGGCGAGGGGTTGTTGTTCATCTCGCCCTGGTTGATCTCGGTGTAGTGCTCCCACCAGCGGATGCGCTCGACCAGCTTCTCGCCGACTTCGCGCCGCACCGCGCGGCGCGTGAGCAGGTGCTCGGCACCGTACACCTCCGGCGTCTCGCTCAGGATGGCCGTGCCGCCGTGCGCCACCAGCAGGTCGACCGCCGCGCCCAGCGCCGGGTTGGCGCTGATGCCCGAATAACCGTCCGAGCCGCCGCACTGCAGGCCGATGGTGATGTGCGACGCGCTGCAGGGCTCGCGCTTCACGGCATTGGCGCGGGGCAGCATCCCGTTGATCAGCGCGATGCCCTTCTCGACCGTCTTGCGCGTGCCGCCGGTGTCCTGGATGTTGAAGGTCTGGAAGTTCTCGCCTTCGGCCAGGTGCCCGGTCGTGAGCCAGGCGTTGATCTGGTTCGCCTCGCAACCCAGCCCGACCACCAGCACCGCCGCGAAGTTGGGGTGCGTGGCATAGCCGGTCAGCGTGCGCTCGAGGATCTGCATGCCCATGCCCTGCGTGTCCATGCCGCAGCCGGTGCCGTGCGTGAGCGCGACGACGCCGTCGACGTTCGGGCAGTCGGCCAGCGCCGCGGGGTTGGTCTGCCGCGAGAAGTGGTCGGCAATGGCGCGTGCGGCTGTGGCCGAGCAGTTCACGCTGGTCAGCACGCCGATGTAGTTGCGCGTGGCCACGCGGCCATCCGCACGCTTGATGCCCATGAAGGTGGCCTCGCGTTTCGCAGGCGCCGGCTTCACGTCGGCACCGAAGGCGTAGTCGCGCTCGAAGTGGCCCTTGTCCGGGCCCATGTCGAGGTTCTGCGTGTGCACATGCTCGCCGGGCGCGATCGGCTTGCTGGCGAAGCCGATGATCTGGTTGTAGCGGCGCACCGGCTCGCCCGGCGCGATGGCGCGCATCGCGACCTTGTGGCCCGCCGGGATCAGGCCGCGCACGGCCACGCCTTCGACCGTGGTGCCGCCCACCAACTGGGCGCGCGCGATCACCACGTCGTCGGCGGGATGGAGGCGAATGAAGGGAGTCATCGTGGGTCTCTTTTTTTGAAGCGGCTCAGAAGAACATCTTAGGAAGCCACAGTACCAATGAAGGCACATAGGTGATCACCGCCAGTGCCACCAGCAGCGGTACCAGCCACGGCAGGATCGCGATCGTCGTCCGCTCGAAGCTCAGCCCCGCCACGCGCGCCAACACGAACAGCACCATCCCCATCGGCGGATGCAGCAGGCCGATCATCAGGTTGAGCACCATCACGAGCCCGAAGTGGATCGGGTCCACGCCCAACTGCGTGGCGATGGGCAGCAGGATCGGCACGAGGATGGTGATGGCAGCCGTCGGCTCCAGGAAGCAGCCGACGAAGAGCATCAGCAGGTTCGCCAGCAGCAGGAAGACCCAGGCTTCCTTGGTGAAGCCAAGCACCCAGGCGGCGATGTCGGTGGTGACGCCCGTTGCGGTCAGCATCCAGCCGAAGATCGACGCGGCGGCCACGATGAAGAGCACGGTCGACGTGGTCTCGATGGTGTCGAGGCAGACCTTGACGAACATCTTCCACGACAGCGTCCGGTACCAGGCGAAGCCGAGAATCAGCGCCCAGACGCAGGCTGCGATGGCACCCTCGGTCGGCGTGAACAGGCCGGTCGTCATGCCGCCGATCAGCAGCACCGGCGTCATGATGGGCAGCAGGGCTTCGAACTTGAAGATCTTGTCGAGCACGAAGAGCGAGGCCAGGCCCGCGAACACCGTGAGCTGCGGTGGCGTGCCCAGCTTGGCGACCAGCAGCCAGATCAGCAGCGGCCAGCCGACCACGACGGCGAGTTCCGTCAACGCTTTGAACAGGCGCGTGCTCGAAAACTTGATGTCCGCGCCCCACTTGTTCTTGTGTGCGAAGTAGGCGACCGTGATCATCATCAGGATGGCCAGCATCACGCCCGGCAGGATGCCCGCGAGGAACAGCGCGCCGACCGACACGTTGGCCATCATCCCGTAGATGACGAAGGGCAGGCTCGGCGGAATGATGGGCCCCAGCGTGGCCGACGCCGCCGTCACGCCCACGGCGAACTCGGTCGAATAGCCGTGCTCCTTCATGGCCTTGATCTCGATGGTGCCCAGGCCGGCCGCGTCGGCAATGGCGGTGCCGCTCATGCCGGCGAAGATCACCGAGCCGAGCACATTCACGTGGCCGAGGCCCCCCTTGAGCCAGCCGACCAGCGCCAACGCGAAGTTGTAGATGCGGGTCGTGATGCCCGCGTTGTTCATCAGGTTGCCGGCCAGGATGAAGAAGGGCACGGCCAGCAGCGGGAAGCTGTCGATGCCGCTCACCATGCGGTGGATCACCACGAAGGGCGGCAGCGTGCCGCTGGTCAGGATGTAGACCAGGGACGCACCGGCCATGGCCACGGCCACCGGGATGCCGCCCGCCATGAAGAGCAGGAAGAAGACTTTCAACATGTGGGGAACTCGCTCAGTGGTCGCTCAGGGTGGATTCGGGGCGCTCGAGCACGCTGTAGCCGCGGCGCCAGTGGATGCGGGCGACCTGGGCCGAACGAACGGTCATGGCGGCAAAGCCGAACAGGCACACGCCGTAGACGATGTTCATCGGCGCATCGACGATGGTCATGCGCGTCTGGTTGCCGATCTTTTCCATCATCTGCCAGGTCATGAACACGGCAGCGGCGAAGAAGGCCGTGCGCAGCACGTCGACCGCGCGCGACAGCCAACGTCCCATGGCCGCGGGCATGTGGCGGTAGAAGAAGTCGACCTGGATCTGGTTGTTCTTGGCCACGCCGATGGCGGCGCCGACGAACACCACCGCGACCAGCATGTAGCGCGCGATCTCCTCCGTCCACGCGGCCGAATCGTTCATCACGTAGCGGGTGACGAACTGGTAGAAGACCGTGAGCCCCAGCGCCCAGAAGAGCGCCAGGGCGATCCAGCCTTCGGCGATGGTGTCCGACAGGTCCACCACCTCGTCCTCGGCGTGGAAGTGGCCCTCGTCGTCGATGATCTTCGCGTCGGTCACTTGATCGCCACGATGCGGTCGTAGTCGGCCTGGCGGTAGCCGTGGTCGGTCGGCTTGGTGTTCTTCAGCACCGCCTCGCGGAAGGCGGCCTTGTCCACCGTGATGACGTTGTTGCCGCGTTTCTTGAACTCTTCGACCAGGCGCGTTTCCGACGCGATGATCTCGCGGCCGGTCTTGTCGGCGGCTTCCATCATCACCTCGGAGAACACCTTCTTCTCGTCGGCCGACAGCTTGCCCCACAGCTGGCCCGACACCACCGTCAGCAGTGAGTCGACGATGTGGCCGGTCAGCGAAATGTTCTTCTGCACTTCGAAGAACTTCTTGGCCTCGATGGTCGGCAGCGGGTTCTCCTGTGCATCGACCGTGTTGTTCTGCAGTGCGAGGTACACCTCGGCGAAGGCGATCGGCGTGGCGTTGGCACCCAGTGCCTTCGGGAAGGCGAGGTAGGCCGGCGCGTCGGGCACGCGGATCTTCAAGCCCTTCATGTCTTCCGGCTTGTTCACCGGTTTGGCCGCGCTGGACGTGACATGGCGCGCGCCGTAGTAGTTGAGCGCGGTGATGTGGTTGCCGGTCTTGTCGTCGTAGCCCTTGGCCAGTTCCTTGAAGACGTCGCTCTTCGCATACTTCAGTTGATGCTCGGCATCACGGAAGATGAAGGGGAAGTAAGACACGGCCAGCGGCTGGTAGCTGCGGCCCGCGAAGCTCGCACCGGTCAGCACGATGTCGACCGTGCCGAGCGTCAGGCCCTGGTTGATGTCGGCTTCCTTGCCCAGGCTGGAGGCCGGGAACACCTGGATGTCGTACTTGCCGTTGGTGCGCTTCTTGATCTCTTCGGCGGCCCACACCGAGTACTTGTGGAAGGGCTCCGAGGTCTCGTAGACATGGGCCCATTTGAGCTTGGTCTGCGCGTTGGCGATGCCGGCGGCACCGAAGGCGGTGGCGGCCATGGCGCCGATCACCAGGGTCTTCAGGGCGAGTCTTTTGCTCGTGGTCTTGGGGTTCATCGGTTTGTCTCCGTTGTGGCTGAAGGAAAAAGGTCAAAGGTGCTGGCGTGTGTCAGGCGGTCCTTCTTGCGCGGCGCCAGCTCGCGCTGAATCGTTGGTGGGCCTTGTCCATGTGGTCGTGCATCGCCGTCCGGGCGGCGGTGGCGTCGCGCTCGGCGATCGCGTCGCGCACGGCCTCGTGTTCGACGATGGCCGCGCGCCAAGAGGGCACCGTCTCGAAGTGGCCGCCGAGGCGCGAGAAGATCGGGCCCTTGCGCGAATCCCAGAAACCCTGCACGGTTTCGCTCAGCACCGTGTTGTCGCAGGCTTCGACGATGGCGAGGTGAAAGGCGCGGTCGCCTTCGAGCGGCATGACGTTCTGGTCGGCCAGCTCGCGCATCAGGGCGATCGCCTGCGTCATCGCGTCGACGTGCTTGCGGCGGCCCAGGGTGGCGGCCAGCGCCGCGGTTTCGCCTTCGACGACGCGCCGCGCGCGGATGAGTTCGAGCGGCCCCCATTCGTGGGCCGCGATCGGTGCAGGCTTGCGGTGCGCGCGGTCCTGCACGTACACGCCGGAGCCGGTGCGCACCTCGACCCAGCCTTCGACCTCGAGCGCGATGAGCGCTTCGCGCACCGAGGGGCGACTCACGTTGAACTGGCGCGCCAGGTCGCGCTCGGCCGGCAGGCGGTCGCCGGTGGCGAACTCGCCTTGCGCGATGAGCGCGCGCAGCTGCTCGGCGATCTGCCGATACAGGCGTTGCGGTTCGATGGATTGCAAGGGCACGGGAGGGCGTGGGAACTTAAGGGTTGTCCTGAATTGGACAAGTGGTCAGGCCAATTCAGAATAAGTTCGACGTTGCGCAGCCACCATCCGGCGAAACCCTCAACGCCTCGGCCGCGCCGGCCGAATCCACAGGACACTCCATGCGACTTCAAGGAAAGACAGCCCTTATCACGGCGGCCGGGCAGGGCAT
>CALRYR010000088.1:0-11079 GCA_943372425.1 Variovorax sp. YR752
CGGCGCGCAATCGCTGCGGCCCGACGGCGGCGAGCGCGTCGAGCGCCTGCGCGTGGGCGCGCTGCCGAGCGTCGCGCCCACGCTGCTGGTCGACGCGCTCCTGGCGCTGCGCGAGCGCATGCCGGCGCTGCAGGTCGAGGTGCGCAGCGGCGTCAACGCGGTGATGTTCGACGCGCTGCGTGCCGGCGAGCTCGACCTGGTGTGCGGCCGCATGAGCGACCCGCAGCGCATGGCGGGCCTGAGCTTCGAGCTGCTGTGCGCGGAGCCGCTGGCGATCGTCGTGCGGCCGGGGCATCCGCTGGCGCGCGCCGCGTCGCCGTCGGTGCAGGACGTGATGGCGCACCCGCTGGTGGTCTACAGCGAAGGCACGATCCCGCGGCACCACACCGAAAGCCTGTTGTCGGGCCTGGGGCTGCGCTTGCCGGCGACGCACACGCAGACGCTCGACCTCGCCGTGGCGCGGGCGCTGGTGCTGCGCTCGGGGGCCGTGTGGTTCACGCCTGCGGGCGCGGTCCGCGACGAGTTGCTGTCGGGCGTGCTGGTGCGGTTGCGGGTGGCCACGGCCGGCACGGAGGAGCCGGTCGGGCTGGTGCTGCGCAGCGGGGTGGAGCTGTCAGTGGCACAGCGCACGCTGGCGGCCTTGCTGCGCGAAGGCGCACCGGCGCACGCGGCGGCGCTGCTCAGTCCCGCGTAGCCTTGCGCTGCACGCAATCCACGTAGGCCTCGCCATCGGGCGGGCGCCCGGCGCGCTGGGCTTCCCACATCATCCGGCCGAGGCACTCCATCGCGGCGTGGTGGGCGTCGAGCAGCGAACTGCGCGCCGCGAGCAGCTCCACCGCCTGGCGGATGCCGCGGGGCTGGTCGATGGAACATTGCTCGCTGATCGACAGGTGCATCGACAGGTGCAGGAACGGGTTCTCCTGCCCGTTGCTGCCGTCGTACACGCGGGTGACGGCCGCGTCGGCATCGGCCAGGTCGGCGTGGTATTCGGGGTGCGCGTCGATCCAGCCGGCGGCGATGGTCTCGAGCGCTTCCATCGGCAGGCCGTCGCGGCTCTTTGCATAGACGTTGCAGAAGAAGCGGCGGACTTCTTCCTGGGTGGGATTGAACATGATGCGGGCGAGGGTAGCACCGGCCGTTCGGCCCGTCAGAGCATGCGCGAAATCTCCGCGGCCGCCGCGCGCAGCCCCGGCAGCATCGTCTCCTGCATCACCTTCGCGCTGGTGCGGTTGGCCTGGCCGCTGATGTTGAGCGCCGCCACCGTGCGGCCGTTGCGGTCGGTGACCGGCGCGGCGATGGAAATGAGGCCTTCTTCCAGTTCCTGGTTCATCAGGCACCAGCCCTGCCGACGTGCCTGCGCGACCTTGGCGACCAGCGCGTCGACGTCGGTGATGGTGTGGCGCGTGAAGGCGGTGCGCTCCGACGCCTCGAGCCGCGCACGCACGGTGGCGTCGTCGAGATCGGCCAGCAGCATGCGGCCGAGCGAGGTGCAGTAGGCGGGCAGGCGCGTGCCAACTGCGAGGTTGATGCGCATGATCTTGTGGGTCTGCACGCGCAGGACGTAGACGATGTCGGTGCCGTCGAGCACGGCCGCCGAGCATGATTCCTTGACCTGCTCGACCAGCGCCTCCATCACCGGCTCGGCGCGGTTCCAGATCGGCATCGACGACAGGTAGGCGAAGCCGAGTTCGAGGATGCGGGCCGTGAGCCCGAAGCGCTTGCCGTCGGTCTCGACGTAGCCGAGCGACTGCAGCGTGAGCAGAATGCGACGTGCCCCGGCGCGCGTGAGGCCGGTCGCAGCGGCGACCTCGCTGAGCGTCTGGCGCGGCGTGGCGGCGCTGAAGGAGCGAATCACCTGCAGCCCGCGCGCGAAGGACTGCACGTAGCTGTCGCCCGGCGCCGGGGCGGTGACCTCGTCTTGTCTCGTGTTTGCCATGGCAGGCCTTGTTGTTTAGAATTCATTATAAGAACAAATGTTCGACATACGAACAAATTGAGAATCCCTTCCGAGTGTCATGCTCGGTTCCTCATCCTTCAACGGAGACAGATTCCATGATCGACAAGATCGCGCCTTCGATCGCCGACGCCATGTCGGGCATTCAGGATGGCGCCACGGTGCTCATCGGCGGCTTCGGCACCGCCGGCATTCCCCTCGAACTCATCGACGGCCTCCTCGAACAGGGCGCCCGCGACCTCACGGTCGTCAACAACAACGCGGGCAACGGCGAGACGGGCCTCGCGGCACTGCTCAAGTCGGGCCGGGTGCGCAAGGTCATCTGCAGCTTTCCGCGGCAGGTCGACAGTCAGGTGTTCGATGGCCTCTACCGCAGCGGCAAGCTCGAACTCGAACTGGTGCCCCAGGGCAACCTGGCCGAACGCATCCGCGCTGCCGGTGCCGGGATCGGCGCCTTCTTCTGCCCGACCGGCTACGGCACCGAGCTGGCCAAGGGCCGCGAGACGCGCGAGATCAACGGCAAGCACTATGTGCTCGAGTACCCCATTTACGGTGACGTCGCGCTGGTCAAGGCCGAGACGGGCGACCGCTGGGGCAACCTGAACTACCGCATGGCGGCGCGCAACTTCGGCCCGGTGATGGCGATGGCATCGAAGAAGACCATCGCGTCGGTGCACGAGATCGTCGAACTCGGCGCACTCGACCCCGAGAGCATCGTGACCCCGGGCATCTTCGTGAAGCACGTGGTGAAGATCGATCGCGTGGCCACGCAGGCCGGCGGCTTCAAGAAGGCAGCATGAACATGACCTATCAACGTCGCACCAAGGACCAGCTCGCCGCACGCGTGGCGCAGGATATCTTCGACGGCGCCGTCGTGAACCTGGGCATCGGCCAGCCGACGCTGGTGGCCAACCACCTGCCGGCCGGCCGCGAGATCGTGCTGCAGAGCGAGAACGGCATCCTGGGCATGGGCCCGGCACCGGCCGCGGGCAGCGAGGACTACGACCTCATCAACGCCGGCAAGCAGCCGGTCACGCTGCTCAAGGGCGGCTCCTTCTTCCACCATGCCGACAGCTTCGCGATGATGCGCGGCGGCCACCTCGACATCTGCGTGCTCGGCGCCTTCCAGGTATCGGCCACCGGCGACCTGGCCAACTGGAGCACCGGCGAAGAAGGTGCCATCCCCGCCGTCGGCGGCGCGATGGACCTCGCCATCGGCGCGAAGCAGACGTGGGTCATGATGGACCTGCTGACCAAGGCGGGCGTGAGCAAGATCGTCGAGGCGTGCAGCTATCCGCTGACCGGCATCGGCTGCGTGAAGCGCGTCTACTCCGACCTCGCTACGCTCGAATGCACGCCCAGCGGCCTCAAGCTGATCGACGCGGTCGATGGCCTGACGCACGCCGAACTCGAAAAGCTGATCGGCCTGCCGATCGCCGTCTGAGCGCACCGCCCCCTACCCCCCAAGGAAGAGACACATGAGCAACAAGCAAGCCTTCATCTGCGACGCCATCCGCACCCCCTTCGGCCGCTACGGCGGTGCGCTGTCGAGCGTGCGCACCGACGACCTCGGCGCGGTCCCGCTCAAGGCGCTGATGGAACGCAACAAGAACGTCGACTGGCAGGCCGTGGGCGACGTGCTCTACGGCTGCGCCAACCAGGCCGGCGAAGACAACCGCAACGTGGCGCGCATGTCGGCGCTGCTGGCTGGCCTGCCGATCGAACTCGGCGGCGCGACCATCAACCGCCTGTGCGGTTCGGGCCTCGACGCCATCGGCTCGGCCGCGCGTGCCATCAAGGCTGGCGAGGCGGGCCTGATGATCGCCGGCGGCGTGGAAAGCATGAGCCGAGCGCCCTTCGTCATGCCCAAGGCCGAGTCGGCCTTCAGCCGCAACAACGCGGTGTACGACACCACCATCGGCTGGCGCTTCGTCAACAAGCTGATGAAGGCGCAGTACGGCGTCGACTCGATGCCCGAGACGGCCGAGAACGTGGCCACCGACTACAAGATCGAGCGCGAGGCGCAGGACTTGATGGCGCTGAACTCGCAGCTGCGCGCCGTCGCCTCGCAGAAGTCCGGCTTCTTCGACGCCGAGATCGTGCCGGTGCACGTGCCGCAGAAGAAGGGCGACGCGATCATCGTCGGCAAGGACGAGCATCCGCGCGAAACCAGCATGGAGTCGCTCGCCAAGCTCAAGGGCGTGGTTCGCCCCGACGGCACCGTCACGGCTGGCAACGCCAGCGGCGTGAACGACGGCGCCTGCGCGCTGTTGCTGGCCGACGAGGCCAGCGCGGCCAAGCACGGCCTGACGCCGCGCGCCCGCGTGGTCGGCATGGCCACCGCCGGCGTCGCGCCGCGCGTGATGGGCATCGGCCCGGCACCCGCCACGCAGAAGGTGCTGGCGCTCACCGGCCTGACGATCGACCAGATGGACGTGATCGAACTCAACGAAGCCTTCGCGGCCCAGGGCCTCGCCGTGCTGCGCCTGCTTGGCCTGAAGGACGACGACGCCCGCGTGAACATCAACGGCGGCGCGATCGCATTGGGCCACCCGCTGGGCGCCAGCGGCGCGCGCCTCGCGACCACCGCCATCAACCAGTTGCACAAGCAGGGCGGCCGCTACGCGCTGTGCACGATGTGCATCGGCGTCGGCCAAGGCATCGCCGTGATCCTCGAACGCGTCTGAAACAAAGGCCACCCCCGATGCGGCGCACTGCGTGTCGCCGCCTCCCCCTCAAGGGGGCGCACCCTGCGGCCTGGCGAAGCCAGTCCCGCGGGTGCCCTGGCCTCGAGCGTGCCGGTTTCATCCGATGCAAATGGCGGGCAACGGCACGGAAAACTGACAGGAAACATCTATGAGTCAACAAGAAGTCGCCCTGGTCACGGGGGGCAGTTCCGGCATCGGCCGCGCCACTTGCGAGGCGCTGCTCGCGCAAGGCCGCACCGTCGTCAACCTCGACTACAACAAGCCGGACTGGCGCCACGCCAACCTGGTGTCGTTCCAGGCCGACCTGACGAAGGAAGCCGAGACGCAGGCGATCGCGCAGCAGATCACCTCGACCTACGCCGTCACCGCGCTGGTCAACAACGCCGGCGCCACGCGGCCCGGCACGATCGACACCGCGACGATGGCCGACCTGGACTACGTCGTGGGCCTGCACTTCAAGGCCACCATGATCCTGATCCAGGCCGCGCTGCCGGCGCTGCGCGCCTCGGGCCACGGCCGCATCGTGAACGTGTCCTCGCGCGCCGCGCTGGGCAAGCCCGAACGCATCGTCTACTCCGCCACCAAGGCCGGCCTGATCGGCCTCACGCGCACGCTGGCGATGGAGCTCGGCGGCGACCAGATCACGGTGAATGCCGTGGCGCCGGGCCCGATCGCGACGGAGCTGTTCCGCAAGAGCAACCCCGAAGGCGCGCCGCAGACGAAACGCATCATCGACAGCATCGTCGTGAAGCGGCTCGGCACGGCCGACGACGTGGCGCGCGCCACGATGTTCTTCCTCTCGCCCGACAACGGCTTCGTCACCGGCCAGGTGCTCTACGTCTGCGGCGGCACCACGCTGGGCGTCGCACCGGTCTGACAGCGCTCTTTCCGAGCCGATCTCGCCGCAGGACCGGGCCCGCGTCCGGTCTCCTGCGTCCTTCGCGGGCGAACTTTTCGCCAACTCTTTCAGGCGCGACCCTCAAGTTTCGAGGGTAAGTGCCGATATAGAAGCGTTTTGTCCCGCTCCGTTCCAGGCGCATGGCCGCCTGTGTTTTCACCTTTCCGAGGATTTCCCATGTCTGCACTGAATCGCCGTACCTTCGCACTCGCCGCCGTGGCCACCGCCAGCGCGCTGTCGCTGGCGCCGCTGGCCGCCCAGGCCCAAGCGGCCTTCCCGAGCAAGCCGATCACGATCATCGTGCCGTTCTCGGCCGGTGGCACCACCGACATCCTGGCCCGCGTGGTCGGCCAGTCCATGAGCGCCGACCTCGGCCAGCCGGTGGTCATCGACAACCGCGCCGGTGCTGGCGGCAACATCGGTGGCCAGGCTGCCGCACGCGCTGCGGCCGACGGCTACACGATCTTCATGGGCACGGTGGGCACGCACGCCATCAACCAGGCGCTGTACAAGAAGATGCCGTTTGATCCGATCAAGGACTTCGCACCGCTGTCGCGTGTGGCGATGGTGCCGAACCTGCTGGTGGCCAACCCGTCGCAGCCGTACAAGAACGTCAAGGAACTGATCGCCTACGCCAAGGCCAACCCCGGCAAGCTCAACTTCGGTTCTTCGGGCAGCGGCAGCTCCATCCACCTGTCGGGCGAACTGTTCAAGCAGATGGCCGGCGTCGACATGCAGCACGTGCCGTACCGCGGCAGCGCGCCCGCCGTGTCCGACCTGCTGGGCGGCCAGATCGCCATCATGTTCGACAACATGCCGTCGGCGATCCCCCACGTGAAGGGCGGCAAGCTGCGTCCTCTGGCCGTGACGACCGCCAAGCGCTCGCCGGCCCTGCCCGACGTGCCGACCATCGCCGAGTCCGGCGTGCCCGGCTACGAAGCGACCTCGTGGTTCGGCCTGCTGGCCCCAGCCGGTACGCCGGCGCCAGTCATCGCCAAGCTCAACGCCTCGATCCTCAAGGCGCTGGCCAACCCCGAAGTAAAGAAGAAACTGGCCGAGCAGGGCGCCGAAGCTGCTGGCGAGAAGCCGGAGCAGTTCGCGGCCTTCATCGTGGCCGAGACCGCCAAGTGGGGCAAGGTCGTGAAGGAATCCGGCGCGACCGCCGACTGATCTCCTCGATCTGACCGAGTGAGCGGACGGGGGAGAATCCTCGGCTTTGTCGCCGAGACCATGCCTTGACCTTCCCCGTCATCACCGACCCGTTCTTCTACGCGGTCGCCATCCCTGCCGTGCTGCTGCTCGGCATCAGCAAGAGCGGCTTCGGTGCGGGTTTCGGTTCGCTGGCGGTGCCGATGATGGCGCTGGCTGTGACCGTGCCGGAGGCCGCGGCCATCCTGATGCCGGTGCTCCTGCTGATGGACCTGCTCGGGCTGGCCGCCTTCCGCAAGGACTTCGACCGCCGCCTGCTGGCCTTCCTCATCCCCTGCAGCCTGGTCGGCGTGCTGCTCGGCGCGCTGCTGTTCCGCCTGCTGTCGGCGCATGTGGTGTCCGGCATCGTCGGCATCTTCACGCTGCTCTTCCTGGCGCAGCGGCTCGTCTTTCCGCCAAAGCCCGGCGATGCGCCGCCGCCGCGCGCGGTCGGCGCGGTGCTGACGGCGCTTTCCGGCTTCACCAGCTTCATCGCGCATGCCGGCGGCCCGCCGCTCAATGCGTACCTGATCCCGCTGCGGCTCACGCCGGTGGCCTTCACCGGCACCGTGGCCTACCTGTTCTTCGTGGTGAACCTGTCCAAGTGGGTGCCGTATGCGTGGCTTGGGCTCATCGACCTGCGCAACATGGCGACGTCGCTCATGCTGCTGCCGATCGCGCCGCTGGGCGTGTGGACCGGTGTGCGCATCGCGCGGCGCATCGATCCGCTGTGGTTCTACCGCTTCATCTACTTCGGCATGCTGCTCGCGGGCCTGAAGCTGCTGTGGGATGGTTTCGTTGCACCCTGAACGGCGGTGCGCTTCATAGATAAATCTTCTGCAGCAGGCGGATCAGCGTGTCGCGTTCGCGCTCGGTGAGGCGCCCACTCGCATCGTTCTCGAGCTGAATGACCGCTTCCTCCGCCTGTGTCACCAGCTGATGGCCGGCGGGGGTGAGATGCAGGCCCAGCGCGCGGCGGTCGTGCGGATGGGGCCGGCGCTCGATGAGCCCGCGCCGGTCCATGTCGGCGACGATGTTGACGAAGTTGGGCGGCAGGATGTCGAGCGTCGCGCACAGCTGGCGCGAGGTGGCGCCGGGGTTGTGTTCCAGCAGCGAGAGCACCGAGAAGTCGACGGGCTTCATGCCGTAGACCGCCATGCGTTCGGCGAAGGTGGCGCTGATCACCAGGTACGCGCGGCGGGCGTTGTAGCCGACCAGGCCCTCGAGCACGCGGGTGTCGAGCGGCTCGGGCCCGGTGCTGCCGTTCGGTGCGGTGGTCGTGTGCGCTGGGGAAGCGAGGGAGGCAGCGCGCTTGCGCGGGCGGGGAGCAGTGGCCATCGGCCCCGAGCCTAGCGCATCGCCCCGGCCTGCAGCGCGATCGTCTCCTCGCAGGCTCGCTTGACGATGCCGGCCCGCATCTCGAATTCAGGCAGCACCCAGCGTCGGAACGCAGCGGCCGCGCGGGCATGGCCCTCGTCCGCGCCCGGTGCCTGCTCGATGCGCGCCCAGGCCCAGGCCAGCATCGCGAGCATTACCAGCCGCAGGTAGTCGTCGGCCACTTCGTAGGCCAGGCGCGGGCGGGCGTGGGCGGCCATCGCGAGCTGGGTGGTGAGGTAGCGCAACTGGGCCAGGCGGCGCTGCACGTCGGCGTCGGCGTCGCGCGAGGCGTCGAGTTCGTTGCGCAGCGCGAGCAGCGTCGCGGCCAGGCCGGCGCCGGCATCCGGCAGCACCTTGCGCACCAGCAGGTCGATGGCCTGGATCTCGTTGGTGCCCTCGTAGATCATCGTCACGCGCGCGTCGCGCACGATCTGCTCGATGCCCCATTCGCGCACGTAGCCGTGGCCGCCGAAGACCTGCAGGCAGGCGCTGGCGCCGTCGAAGGCCTGCTGCGTGCAGGCGGCCTTGAGCACCGGCGTCACCAGGTTGCACCACTGCTGCGCGGCGGCGCGGGTGGCGGCATCGGCGCCATGGCGTGCGAAGTCCAGTTGCATCGCGGTGCGGTAGGCGATGAGGCGTGCGCCGTCGATCCAGGCGCGCTGGGTGTCGAGCACGCGCGCGACGGCGGGGTGCGCGACGATCAGGCTCGGCTCGGTCCCGGTGTGGTCGGGCGCCCGCATCTGCCGCCGCTCGCGGGCATACGCGTCGGCCTTCTGCCAGGCGGCGTCGAGTAGACCGATGCCTTGCAGCGCCACATGCAGCCGGGCCGCGTTCATCATCACGAACATGGCGGCCAGGCCGCGGCCGGGCTCGCCCACCAGCCAGCCGGTGGCGCCGTCGAAGCGCATGACGCAGGTCGGGCTGCCGTGCAGGCCCATCTTCTCTTCGATGCGCTCGCAGTGCACCGCATTGCGTGTGCCGTCGTCCAGTTGCTTGGGCACGAGTGCCAGCGACAGTCCCTTGGGGCCGGCGGGTGCGTCGGGCAGCCGGCACAGCACCAGGTGCACGATGTTCTCGGTCAGGTCGTGTTCGCCGCCGGAGATGAAGATCTTGGTGCCGGCCATGCGCACGCTGCCGTCGGCCTGCGCTTCGGCGCGGGTGCGCACCTGGCCCAGGTCGCTGCCGGCATGCGCCTCGGTCAGGCACATGGTGGCCAGCCATTCGCCGCTGGCGATCTTCGGCAGGTAGCGCTGCTTCAGCGCCTCGCTGCCATGGTGGCGCAGGCATTCGAAGGCGCCATGGAGCAGGCCGGGCGCCATGGTGAAGCCGTGGTTGGCGGCGGCCAGCCATTCGTACAGCACCGCCTCCAGCACCGCGGGCAGGCCCTGGCCACCGTCTTCGACCGGCACCGCGAGGCCCGGCCATCCGCCGGCCACGAAGGCGCGGTAGGCCTCGGGAAAGCCGGGTGGCGTCTGCACCGCGCCGCCTTCGAGCCGGCAGCCGATCTCGTCGCCGGTGCGCTGCAGCGGCGCGACGATGTCCGCCACGAAGGTGGCCGCCTGGTCCAGCACCTGGCCCTGCAACTCGGTGTCGAAGTCGGCGAATGGCGGCAGCGCGGCCAGTTGGCGTTGCGCGTCCAGCACAGCCTCGAGCAGGAAGCGGGTCTCTTCGGTGCGGGGACGGTAGTTCATCGTGGGAGTGTGGCGTTTCAGGATTCGGCGGTGAAGCCGATCTGCTTGACCAGCGGCGCCCAGCGCTCGAACTCGGCCTTCTGGTCGGCCGCCATTTCCTGGGCGCTGCTGGGGTGCGCCAGCAGGCCGACCAGCGCGAGCGAATCGATCACCGCCTTGTCGTTCAGCGCCTGGCGGATCGCCGCGTTGGCGTTGGCCAGCGTGGCCGCCGGCGTGCGGGCCGGCGCATAGAAGCCGAACCATTCTTCCGAGGTGACATCGGGGTAGCCCAGCTCGGTGAAGGTCGGCACGTCGGGCAGGTAGGGCGAGCGCTGCCTGCCCGAGGTGGCCAGCACCCGCACGCGGCCGGCCTTGATGTACTGCAGGTAGTCGCCGCTCGGATTCATCGCGGCGGCGACCTGGCCGCCGACCAGGTCGGTGATGCTGGGCACGGTGCCGCGGTAGGGCACGTGGCGCAGCGGCACGCCGGCGCGCAGGCCGAGCAGTGCGCCCAGCAGGTGCGGCATCGAGCCGGCCCCGGGCGAACCGTAGTTGGCCCGGTCCGGGTTGGCCTTGGCCCAGGCCAGGAAGTCCTTGAGCGTCTTCACCTCGGCCGGCACCGACGGGCCGACTGCCAGTCCATGGAACATCACCGCGCCGATGGAGACCTGGGTCACGTCGTCCGACTTGTAGCTCAACTTGGGGTAGATGTGCGGGTACACCGCCAGTGCCGAGACCGGCGCCAGTGCCAGCACCGAGCCGTCGGCCGGCGAGGCCTTGAGCGTCTCGATGGCGATGCGGCCACCGGCACCGGGCTTGTTGTCGACCACGCCGGGGTTCTTCGTGTAGGCCGTGCCGGCCAGCTTCTCGGCCACGCGGCGGGCGACGCTGTCGCCGGCGCTGCCGGCCGGGAAGCCGTAGATGATCTTCACCTGGTCGAGGCCCTGGGCCAGGGCCGAGAGCGGCGCGAGCGCGCCAAGGGCAGCGGCGCTGCCGAGGGTATGGAGGAAGTGGCGGCGGTGTTGCATGGTGTTGTCTCCTGGGATTCGTTGCTGATCGGCTCGGCGGCCGCTGCTTTTTTTTGGTGAGCGTCAGCGCGGCGCCATGCGCAGCGCGCCGTCGAGTCGGATCACCTCGCCGTTGAGGTGCCCGTTGGTCACGATGTGGCAGGCCAGCTCGGCGAATTCCGACGGCTTGCCCAGCCGCGGCGGAAAGGGGATCGACGCCGCCAGCGACTGCTGCACCGGCTCGGGCAGTTCGAGCAGCAGCGGCGTGGCGAAGATG
>CALRYR010000089.1:0-11040 GCA_943372425.1 Variovorax sp. YR752
GCCCTTGACCGTCGGGCCCAGCACGTTCACCTGCTCCTTCACGAAGTCGTTGAACATGGCGACGGTTTCGGGCTTGGCCACGATGCCCAGCTCGTTCAGCTTCTTCTGGATCTCGGGCATGACGAGAACCTCGTTGCACGCGGCGTGGAGTCGCGCCACGACATCGGCGGGCACCTTGGCCGGCCCGGACAAGCCGAAGAAGTTCTCCAGCACCAGCTTCGGCTGCTTGAGTTCGAGCATGGTCGGGACGTCCGGCATCAGGGGCGAGCGCTGCGTGCTGGTCACGGCCAGCGGCACCAGCTGCCCGCTCTTGAAGAAGGGCACATAGGACGTGATCACGTCGATGCCCACAGGAATGGTGTTGGCGATCAGATCGGTGGTCATGGGTGCGCCGCCGCGGTAGGGCACATGCACCATGTTGATCCCCGTCGTCTTCTTGAGCAGTTCGCCGTGGATGTGGCCGATGGAGCCCGGCCCGCCCGAGCCGAAATCCAGGCGCCCCTCCTTGCGCCCGAGGGCCTCGAACTCGGCGTACGTCTTGATGCCCGACGGCTTGCTGGCCATGATGACGAGCGGTGCGGCGCCCAGGTAGGCGATGTGCGTGAAGGCGGCCACCGGGTCGTAGGGCTGCTTTTCCAGCGTGAACGGGCCGAGGGCGATGGGCGTGGTGTTCGACAGCATCAGCGTGTAGCCGTCAGGCGCCGCCGAGGCGACCTGCGCCCCGCCGATGGTGCCGCCCGCCCCCGGCTTGTTGTCGACCACCACCGGCTGCCCCAGCTTCTTCGTCAGCTGCTCGGCCATCAGGCGCGCGAGCACGTCGCTCGAGCCGCCGGGCGGGAAGGTCACGATGATCTTGATGGCCTTGTCGGGCCATTGGGCGAAGGCCGGGAGCGCCGCAGCCGCGGCACCGAGGGCCAGGAATTGCAGCGCGGTGCGCCGTGTGGAGCGAAAGCGGGTCATGACGTCCTCGGCGGGCAATGGGGAAGGCATGGAATAGCAGGAACCGGGCCCGCCGAATGCCCCGCCAGTGGACCGGACCTTGCTTCGTCGACCCGAGGTTCCGAAGAAGCTCAATGGAGAAACCCACCATGTCCACATCACCGACGGGCGCGACCGTGCCACTGCGCTTCATCCTCAACACCTTCTACTCGGGACCGCAGGCCTGGTTCTTCCTGGCCGACGATCGCGGCTACTTCCGGGAGGAAGGGCTGGACATCGCGTTCACGGAAGGCGACACGCTGGCGAACGCGGTTCCCAAGCTCATGACGGGCGCCTACGACGCCGGCTACGGCGACATGAATGCCCTCGTCGAATGGGCGTCGGCCCACCCCGAAGAGGCGCCGATCGGGGTGTTCGCGATGCACAACCGCTCGCCGTACACCATTGCGGTGCCCGCCGCCGGCAAGGCGCTGCAGCCCACGGACCTGGCAGGCCTTTCACTCGTCACGCACCCGAACGACGCGGCCTGGCGCATGTTCCCCGAGTTCTGTGCGGCGTGCGGCATCGACGCCTCCCGCGTGAAGATCGAGGTGTCGGATCTGCCGCACCGCGAGATCGTGCCGCGGATGCTCGAGGGCCGCTGGGACGGCCTGTTCGGCTTCGTCAACACGATCCGCGCACAGACGATCGAAGCCGGCCTCGACCCGGACACCGCCTTGCGCCATTTCGAGTGGCAGCACTGGGTGCCTTCGCTGTACGGCGCCGCGGTGATGGTGACGCCGGCCCTGCTGCGTGATCATCCGTCGGCCGTCGCGGGGCTGGTGCGGGCGGTGAACCGCGGCGTGGTGGACGCGGTCGCCGATATCGATGCGGCCATCGACGCCGTGGTGCGGCGAAACCCGGCCATCGACCGTGCGGCCAACCGCGAACGGCTTGCAGGCACGCTCGCGCTCGAAATGGCACACCCGGAGGGCGCCACGCTCGGGATCGGGGCGGTGGACATGGCGCGCATCGCGCAGACCATCGCGCTCATGGCGCGCGCCAAGGCGCTGGCGCATCCGCCATCCCCTGAGCGGCTGTTCGACGGCCGATTCCTGCCGCCCGTGGAGGAACGCGTCACCGCCCTGGCATCGCGCCGCTGACCCTGCGGCGGGCCGCGCTCAGACCTTGGAGATGGCCAGCTCGTCCTTCAACGACGCCACGATCTCGTACGACCGCAGCCGCGTCGCGTGGTCGTACACCTGCGACGTGATCATCAGCTCGTCGGCACCGGTGCGGTCGATGAAGGCCGCAATGCCGCTGCGCACCGTCTCGCGCGACCCCACGGCCGAGCACGACAGCACCGAGTCGAGCAGCGCGCGCTCCGACGGGCCGACGTTGGCGTAGTAATCCTTCACCGGCGCCGGCAGACGCCCGGGCCGGCCGCTGCGCAGGTTCACGAAGGCCTGCTGCCACGAGCTGGCGCGGAACTGCGCTTCTTCGTCGGTCTCGGCCGCGAACACGTTGAAGCCCAGCATCACGTACGGTTTGGCGAGCTGGGCCGAAGGCTTGAAGGTCTCGCGGTAGATGCGGATGGCCTGCATCATCTGCTGCGGCGCGAAGTGCGACGCGAAGGCATAGGGCAGGCCGAGGTGCGCCGCCAGCTGCGCGCCGAAGGTGCTGGAGCCGAGGATCCAGACCGGCACCTCGAGCCCGCGGCCCGGCACCGCCATCACCGGCTGGCGCGGCGACTTGCTCATGAAGTCCATCAGCTCGACCACGTCCTGCGGGAATTGGTCGGAGTCGGATTCGAGGTTGCGCCGCAGCGCCTGCGCGGTGCGCTGGTCGGAGCCCGGCGCGCGGCCCAGGCCCAGGTCGATGCGGCCGGGGTAGAGCGACTCCAGCGTACCGAACTGCTCGGCGATCACCAGGGGCGAATGGTTGGGCAGCATGACGCCGCCGGCACCGATGCGGATGGTCGAGGTGCCGGCACCGATATAGGCCAGCAGCACAGCGGTCGCGGCACTGGCGATGCCCGGCATGCCGTGGTGTTCGGCCAGCCAGTAGCGGCGGTAGCCGAACTTCTCGCCGTGCTGCGCGAGCGCCAGCGAGTTCTTGAACGACTGCGCGGCATCGCTGCCTTCGCAGACCGGGGACAGGTCGAGGATGGAGAACGCGGTCATGGCCGGATCATCCTCCGGCTGGCGCCTCGCCGCCGGCCCGGGGACTTTTGCCCCGACGTTCAGGCGGGCGTTGCGCCGCGCACCAGGACGCCCACCTGCGCGCCGTGCTTGCGCAGGCTTTCAGCGAAGGCGTCGGAGGCAAGGTAGGCGTACTCGACCCTCCGCGCGTCGGCGATCGCGTCGCCGTCCACCTGCGCATCGGCCGGGTGGCACATGAGCAGCGTGCCGTCGGGGCTCGCCGCCAGCCACCGGTCCATGTGCTGGCCATAGGCGGCCGGCGTGGGTGCGTCGAAACCGTAGACGCCGCCAAAGCCGGCGTTGTGCGGCACGCCACGCGCCGCGAGCTGCCGCCGCAGGCGCCAGCCGCCGAGCAACGCCAGCACGCCGGCCTTGCTTGCACCCCAGCGCCAGGTCGCGGGCACGGTCGTGCGCATCCACGGAACGGCCGCGCCGTAGCGTTCGGCCAGCACGTCCAGCAGCACCTCGCGCACGCCCGGGAGCTGGTGCACATGCTGGTGGCCGTCGATGAAGTCGGGCGGCGTGCCGAGCACCCGCTCGAAGTCGTCGAGCTGGCGCGTCACCTGGCCGCGCACCTGCGCCGGCGACAGCTGGCGCGCATAGGCGCCGCGCAGCACCGCGCCGAGCGTCGGCGCCGGCTGCCCGTGGCCTTCGGTCATGTTCAGGTGCAGGCCGCGCGCCAGGGCGGGCGCGGCGTCCAGCAGCCGCGCCGCCTCGGCCCAGCGCGGCGACGTGGTCATGCAGCTGGTGGCGCTCAGCCGGCCCTGCCGGGCGAGCGCGACGACGGCGGCGTCGACCGCGGGGTGCAGCGCGTAGTCGTCGGCGCAGAGCAGCACGCGCTTGCCGCCAGCGGGCGCGGCGGACACGGCAGGCATCAGGCGCTCATGCATCGCGGGGCCGGCCGTTCGCGTCGTCGGTCGCAGGCTGCAGCGCGCTGTGGTCGAGGTCCTCGGCCACCAGATAGAGCGGCCGTGCCTTCACCTCGGTGTAGATGCGGCCGATGTACTCGCCGAGGATGCCGATCGACAGCAGCTGCACGCCCGAGAACAGCATCAGGCCGGCCGCCAGCGTCGGCCAGCCGCTCAGCGGATTGCCGAACACCGCCGCCTCGACCGCGATGAACAAGCCATAGCAGATGGCCAGGAAGGAAATGATCAGCCCGGCCGCGCTCCACACCCGCAGGGGCAGCGAGCTGAAGGATGTCAGTCCCTCGATCGCCAGCATGACGAGGTTGCGCAGGCGGAAGTGCGATTCGCCGCTGCGGCGCGTGTCGGGCGTGAAGGGCAGCGCCACCGACCGGAAGCCGACCCAGGCATAGAGGCCCTTCATGTAGCGGTTGCGCTCGGGCATCTGGCGCAGGGCATCGACCACCCGGCGGTCCATCCAGCGGAAGTCGCCGGCATGCTGCGGCATGTCGACTGAACTGCCGGCGTGCAGCAGCCCGTAGAAGAGCCGAGTGCCGACACGCTTGGTCCAGGTCTCGCCGGCGCGCTCGGCGATCACGCCGTAGACCATGTCGTAGCCGCTGCGCCACAGGTCCGCCATCTCGGGCACGAGCGACAGCGGATGCTGGAAGTCCGAATCGATCAGCAGCACCGCATTGCCGCGCGCATGCGCGAGCCCGGCGGTCAGCGCGGCCTCCTTGCCGAAGTTGCGCGACAGCTCGAGGTAGCGCAGGCCCAGCCGCGGGCCGAGTTCGCGTGCAATTGCCTGCGTGGCGTCGCTGCTGCCGTCGTTGACCACGATGATCTCGACCTCGCTCGTCAGCGCCGTCGCCGTGGCGTGCAGCGCCTCCAGAAACGCACCGAGGTGCGCGGCCTCGTTGTAGGCCGGCACCACACAGGTCAGGCGGAGCGGCGGGCGGACGACCGGCGCGGCAGGGGTGGAAGGAAGGGTCATGGTGTCGGTCTGAAGGAGGTCGGGGCCGGCGGCGCGCCCCGGAGGACATGTACGCTCGCTGCCCATGGACATATCCGCGAATTCTCGCCGCAAGGCCGGTGCACCGGCCCGGGCCTTCGGCATCTTCGTCGCCCTGCATGTGCTGGTGTGGACGCTGCTGCCGGTGCTGCTGACGTACAACCTCCCGCTCGACACCATCGAAGCCCTCAGCTGGGGCCGAGAGTGGGCCGCAGGCTACGCCAAGCATCCGCCGATGTCCGGCTGGCTGGCCGAGCTGTTCCGCTGGGGCACGGCCGACTGGCCGCTGTTGCTGCTGCCGCAGTTGGCCGTCGGCGTCGCGTTCTGGGCCGTCTGGGAAATGATGCGCGACGTGCTGTCGCCCCGGGCCGCGCTGGTCGCGGCCATGGCGCTCGAAGGCGTGCACTACTACAACCTGACCAGCCTGGAATTCAACGCCAATGTCGTGCAGTACCCGTTCTGGGGGATCGCAGCCCTGGCCTTCTGGCGCGCCGTACGCCGCACCGACGGCGCGGGCCTCGGCTGGTGGACGCTGCTGGGCCTGGCCTGTGGCGGCGGCCTGCTGGGCAAGTATTCCTTCCTGCTGCTGCCGGCCTCGATGGTGCTCGCGCTGATCGCCGTGCCGGCCCTGCGCAGCCAGTGGCGCGGCGTCGGCCCGTGGCTCGCGCTGGCGATCGCGGCGGCGAGGTTCGCGCCGCATGTGTTGGGGGCGCATGCCCACGACTACCCGACCCTGCGCTACGCCACCGGCCGCGGCGAATCGGCGGTCGCCAATCCGGTGCTCAGCCGCCTCGGCGTGCTGTTGAGCTTCAGCGTCGCGCAAGCGGCCGCGCTGGTGCCGATGCTGGTGCTGCTGTGGGCGGCGGGCGGCAGGCCCGGAGCCGTCGCGGCCGAGGGCGGACGGTCCTCGCGCCTGCCAAGCCGCGACGGTTGGGTTCTGCTGGCCATGGGCGGCGGGCCGCTCGCGGTCTACCTGCTGGCCGGCGTGGTGGGCGTGCGCCTGCACGACATGTGGGGGTCACCCGTGCTCCTGGTCACCGGCCCGGCGATTGCGATGGCCTGGGGACTGGAGCTGCGACACCCCCGGCGCTTCGCCCGCGTCTTCGGCGTCTGGGCGCTGATCCTGGTCACGCTGTACGGCGCGCTGGCCATCGGCGGGCCGCTGCTGCGGGGCAACCTCTCGCGCATCCACTATCCGGGACGGGAGCTGGCCCAAGCGATCTCGCAAGGATGGCAGCAGGCGCGCGGGGCCGGCGTGCCCGTGCCGATCGTCGCGGGCGACATGTGGGCGGCCGGCAACGTGGCGGCGTACCTGCCGCCGCAGGCCGGTGGCCGACCGTCGGTCTACATCCAGCTCGATCCCGTGGCCGCCCAGTGGCTGGACGACGCGAAGACCCGCGCCCGCGGCGGCGTGTTCGTGTGGGAAGCGGCGCCCGGCCGCGCGCTCGACGCACCGCCGGCGGACTGGCTGGCGCGCTTCCCCACGCTGCAGGCGCAGCCGCCGCTGACACTCGACGTGCGCCGCTTCGGCCGCGACTTCACGGTGCGCGCCGGCTGGGCCATCCTGCCGCCGGCGGCGCCCTGACGCACGGCCATCACCCCAGCGGCACGCTCGCTTCCTTCAGCACGCGCAGCACGAAGTGCGACTGGCTGTGGCGGATGCCGGGGATCTTGTAGAGCTTCTCGCGCAGCAGCCGCTCGTAGTCGCGCGTGTCGCGCACGGCGATGCGGATGTAGTAGTCGTAGTCGCCGGACACCAGGTACGCCTCCTGGATCTCGGGGATGGTCGCCAGCACGCGGCCGAAGTCGTAGAGCGTCTCGTCGGTGTGGCTTTCCAGCGTGACCTGCACGATCACCGAATCGTGATAACCCAGCTTCGCCGGGTCGATGTCGACCGTATAGCGGCGGATCACGCCCTGCGCCTCCAGGCGCTTGATCCGGCTCCAGCAGGTGGTGGGCGACAGGCCGACCTCGGCACCGATGTCCTGCAGGGTGCGGCGCGAGTCCTTCAGCAGGATCGCCAGGATGGCCAGATCGGTCTTGTCGAAAGAATCTTCGGACGATTTGCCTGTTTCGCGAATGGCTTTCAATATATGCCCCGATTCAGTCGAAAGAATGAAGCACATTCTGCCTCGACACCGGAAGAATCGAGGCATGAACCTCACCGCCACCGTCACCACCGCATCGGCCTTCGCTCACGAGGCGCTTGCCGCCCCGGCCCCGGCCCCGGCCCCCACCCTGCGCAACGGCGCCGAGGCGCTGCTCGACACCCTGGTCGCCTGCGGCGTCGACACGATCTTCGGCTACCCCGGCGGCGCCGCACTGCCGCTGTACGACGCCCTGCACGGCGAGCCGCGCCTGCGCCATGTGCTGGTACGCCACGAGCAGGCCGCGGTGCATGCGGCCGAAGGCTATGCGCGCAGCACCGGCCGCGTCGGCGTGGTGCTGGTCACCTCGGGGCCGGGCGTGGGCAACACCATCACCGGCCTGCTCGACGCCATGAGCGACTCGGTTCCGGTGCTGTGCATCAGCGGGCAGGTGGCGACCGCCGTGATCGGCACCAACGCCTTCCAGGAAAGCGACGCGCTGGGCATGTCGCGGTCGGTCACCAAGTGGAACCACCAGTTGCGCGCGCCCGACGACGTGCCGGCGGCCGTGCGGCGCGCGCTGCAGATCGCCAGCTCGGGCCGCCCGGGGCCGGTGCTGCTCGACGTGCCGAAGGATGTGCAGCTGATGCCCCTGACCGGCGCCGCAGCGGCCGTGCCGACCCGCGCGCGCCGTGACGAGGGCCGTAGCGCTCGCGCCCTGCCGCCGCGCGGCAGCCTGCAGCGCGCCGGGGACCTGCTCTCGACCGCGCGCCGGCCGGTGCTCTACGGCGGCGGCGGCCTCGTCAACGCCGGGCCGGCGGCATGCGAGGCCTTCACCGAGCTGGTGCGGCGCATCGGCGCGCCCTGCACACTCACGCTGATGGGCCTGGGCGCCTTCCCTGCGTCCGACCCGCTGTTCATCGGCATGCTCGGCATGCACGGCACGCTCGAGGCCAACCTGGCGATGCACGAGGCCGACCTGGTGGTGTGCGTCGGCGCGCGCTTCGACGACCGCGTGACCGGCAAGCTCGACGAGTTCTGCCCGCACGCCCGCAAGATCCACATCGACATCGACCCGAGCAGCATCAACAAGGTGGTGAAGGTCGACGTGCCGATGGTGGGCGACTGCGGCGCCGTGCTCGACGCATTGCTGGCCATGCCCGAGCTCGACGGCCTCGCGCCGGAGCGGCTCGCGCCCTGGTGGGAACGCATCGCGCGCCGCCGCGCGGTCGACTGCCTGGCCTACGCGCCGCGTGCCGATTCGATCCTGCCGCAGCAGCTCATGGCCACGCTGCAGCAGCGCCTGCAGGGCCGTGACGCCATCGTCTCCACCGACGTCGGCCAGCACCAGATGTGGGCCGCGCAGTACCTGCGCTTCGAGCGGCCGCGCCGCTGGCTCACCTCCGGCGGCGCCGGCACCATGGGCTACGGATTGCCCGCCGCGATCGGCGCGCAGATCGGGCACCCCGAGGCGCTGGTGGTGTGCGTCAGCGGCGACGCGTCGGTGCTGATGAACATCCAGGAACTGTCGACCGCCGTGCAGCACCGCACGAAGGTCAAGCTGGTACTGTCGAACAACGGCTACATGGGCATGGTGCGGCAGTGGCAGGAGCTCAACCACGGCAACCGCCTGAGCCACAGCTGGAACGAAGCGTTGCCCGACTTCGTGGCGCTGGCCAAGGCCTTCGGCTGGGGCGCGGCCCGCGTCAGCGACCCGGCCGAGCTCGAGGCCGCGCTGGCCGAATGCCTGGCCTACGACGGCCCCTTCTTCCTCGACGTGCAGGTGGCGGCGCAGGAGAACTGCTTTCCGATGATGCCGTCGGGCCAGGGCCACCACCGCGTGATGCTGGGTAAGGACCGCTGGTACGAAGAGGCTTCGTAGCACCGCGCCCGTGCATCTCCCCACGATGCACGGGTCAGCGCGAGGTCAGTGCCGCGACACGATAAAGGCGGTCATGATGCGAAACCGTGGACCGTGTACCGCCTGATCGTCTTTGCCGTGCCGGTGTTCGTGCTCCTGATGGCTGCGGAATATGCGGTTGGGTGGCATAGGCGGCGCAACACCTATCGACTCGACGACAGCATCAACAGCCTGGGCCTGGGGCTGCTGAGCCAAGTGGTCGCGGCCTGCACGCAACTGTTCCAGGTCGGGCTGTACGCGATGGTCTATCCGTTCATCGCGCTCTGGCCCCGGCCCGCGTTCTGGAGCAGTGCCGTCGGCTGGATTGCCGCGGTGCTGCTGTTCGACTTCTGCGACTACTGGCTGCATCGCGCGGGGCACGAAAGCGCCGTCTTCTGGGCCGCCCACTCGGTGCATCACCAGAGCCGGCAGTTCAACTTCTCGACGGCCCTGCGCCAGGAGAGCATGGTCGCCTTCCTGGGCTGGCCCTTCTACCTGCCGATGGCGCTGCTCGGCGTGCCGGCCGAACAGTTCGGCATCGCGGGGCTGATCGTGCTCGTCTACCAGTTCTGGATCCACACCGAGCACATCGGGAAGCTCGGCTGGTTCGACCGCGTGTTCTCCTCGCCGTCGAACCACCGCGTGCACCATGCCGTGAACGACGAATACCTCGACCGCAACTACGGCGGCATGCTCGTCGTCTGGGACCGCCTGTTCGGCACCTTCGCGGAAGAAGCCGCCCCCTGCGTCTACGGCACGCGCAAGCCGCTGGAAGGCGCGAGCCCGGTGGAGGCGGTGCTCGGCCCCTACCGTCCCTTGCTGAAAGACGCCTGGCACACGCAGCGCTGGAGCGACAAGCTGCGCGTGTTCTTCAAGGCGCCGGGCTGGCGGCCGGCCGATGTGGCACGCCGCTTTCCCGAAGCAACCCTCTCCATGGCGGCGCTGCAAAACCCCGTGCGCGCCCCGGCGATCACATCGCGCCAGCGCGCATCGGCCACGGTGCAGTTCGTGCTCTGGGTCGGGGTGCTCATGGGGTTCCTGTGGCAGGCCGACGAACTTGCATGGACCCACGACGTCACGATGCTCGTGCTCGCCACCGCGGGCCTCTGGGTCGTCGGTTCGTTGTTCGACGCGCGGTCGTCCGCGTGGCGCGCCTGGTGCCTGCAGGCGCCCCTGCTCGCGGGCGCGATGGCGTTGCTGGCGGCTGGCGGCGCCTAGAGCGGGCACGCCGGCGCGCGAAGCGCGGGCAGCACCTCGTTCGCGAAGAGCGTCATGCCGGCGAGGGCCTGGGTGTTGTCGAGCAGGCCGTTGGCGTTGAAGACGCAGCGCAAGGCGCCGATGCCGCTGCGCTGCCGCAGGGCGACGATCTGCGCATGGCATTGCGCCGGGTCGCCGTGGATGAACTGTTCGCGCAGCATGTGCTCGGGGTCGATGCGCGGCACCTGGTCGGGCGTTACGCCGCGCTTCGCTGCGAAGAAGTTGCGGCGTTCCTGCAGCTTCGGCCAGAGGCCGTCGAGTTGCGCCGTCACCTGCGCCGCCGTCGCGCCGATGCAGACATAGCGCGCCAGCGACGAGCGTTGCAGCAAGGTCGATGCGCGACCCTGCAGGATGTCCGCGACATGGCCGAGTTGCGTGGTCTCCGGCGGCTCCAGGCTCAGCAGCAGCGGGATGTCGCGTTCGACGGCGAAGGCCAACGTCTCGGGTGTGGATCCGGCGATGCAGAGCGGCACATGGCGGACCTTCGCCTGCAGCACGTCGCAATGCTGCTCAAAGCGATCACGTGTGTCCGACGGGTCGATCTGCAGCGCGGCCAGCGTTGCGGCCTCGGTGCCGCGGCCCACGCCGATGTCGATGCGACCGCCGCTCTGGAACGCCAGCTGTGCGATCTCGTCGGCCAGCATCAACGGCTGATGCAAGGGCAGCACCAGCACGGCGGTGCCGACGCGCAGACGCTCGGTGCGCGCCAGCAGCGCGGCGGCCAGCAGCAGCGGTGAGGGGTAGGGCCAGTCGGCCGCCG
>CALRYR010000090.1:0-11021 GCA_943372425.1 Variovorax sp. YR752
CCAACGGCGTGGCCGCGCATGCGCTCGAACTCGACGACACGGGTGGCTGCGACCATTCGGGCGCGGTGGTGTTGCCGGCCGCCCTCGCCGCGCTCAGTGCGCCCGGCCACGGCGACGTGCCGGTCAACGGCCGCGACCTGATCACCGCCGTCGTGCTCGGCTACGACGTCGGCCGCCGCGTGCTCGAGGCCTGCGGCGGCTACTCGCCGCACAACGGGCAGGGTTGGCATTCGACCGCCACCTGCGGCACCTTCGCGGCGGCGGCGGCGGCGAGCAAGCTGCTGCGGCTCGACGCGATGCAGACGATGGCCGCGCTCGGCCACGCCGCCAGCGCCAGCGGCGGGCTGTGGGCCTTCATCCACGATGCGTCGCAGACCAAGCGGCTGCACGCCGGCCGCGCAGCCGAAGGCGGGCTCACCGCTGCGCTGCTGGCGGGGCGCGGCATCAGCGGGCCGAGCCGGGTGTTCGACGACGTGTGGGGCGGCTTCTTCAACGCCTTCGCGCCGCAGTCGCGCGAGCCGGAGGCCCTGCTGGCCGACCTGGGCAGCGCGTGGAAGCTGATGCGCTGCTCGATCAAGCCCTATGCCTCCTGCCGCAGCAACCACGCGACCATCGACGCGGTGCGCGCGCTGATGGCCGCGCACCCGGGCCTGGCGCAACGGGTCGCACGCATCGACGTGCGGCTGAGCAGCTTCGTGATGGACATGTGCGGCGGCCGCGACCTGTCGACGCTGTCGAGCGCGCAGATGAGCATGCCCTACGCCGTGTCGCTCGCCTGGGTATTCGGCGATGCCGGCCTCGCGCGCTACCTCGCGCCGGCCCGGCGCGACGCCCGGCTGGCCGCGGCCATGTCGCTGGTGCATCTTCATGCCGACCCGGCGATGCCGGCGCTCGAGGAGCCGACCGTGACCATCACCTCGACCGGCGGCGAGACGGTGTCGCTACAAGTGCCAGTGGCCCTCGGTGCACCGGCCAACCCGCTGGACGACGCAGCGCTGCAACGCAAGTTCGCCGAGCTCGCCAGCGTGGCGCTGCCGGCCCAGGGCGTGGCCACGCTCGCCGAATCGCTGCTGCACCTGGACCGCCTCGCCGACGCGCGCGCCCTGTTGCCACTGCTGGCAGGCCAGTCCGCGCAGCACGCGCTGCTTTCGTGATTCGTCTCAGCGCTCGGCAACGCCAAGGTAGCGGCGCACATCCTTCGCCATCACGCCCGCCGCGGCGACCGCCGAACGGAGCTTCTGTTCGGTAACGCCCAGGGCGCGCGTCCAGTAGCGCATCTCGTACGCCTCGTTGACGTTGATGCGTGATGCATCGGCGGGGCCGCGCTCGGTCTTGTCGTCTGCCATCGTGTCTCTCCAGGTTCGATGCGGTCAGCATCGCGTCAGGGGCGACCGCGCGAGGACGGACATCGACCACAGCGAATGCAGGAGACCGCGGACTCCGAGGGCCCTCTGCTCAGCGCACGTCGTCGAGCGGCTCGCGCGGGCCGTGATCGGCATCCTGGGCCAGCGCGCGCAGCGCGACGATGCCGGCGTCGAGCGCCTCGTTCCACGTGGGGTAATCGTCCTCGGACGCATCGATCTCGCGCGACGACGAAGGCGCGCCCTCGTTCAGGATCCACTCGAACAGACCGGGCTCCGGTTCTTCGATGGTGAGGCTGATGGCGCGCAGTCGTGGGGAAGGCATGGCGCGAGTATCTGGAACAAGGTCGCGCCGTCTGCCGGACGTTTCCGACGCTGTGGCGTCGCCGCGCAGGCGCGAAACAGCGGCACCGCCCACGCTGTGCGAATTTGGCGCGCACACGCGATCGCCAATCGCTGACACGCCGCGGTGCATCCAGACCCGATAGTTACTTCATGACGCATTTTCTTGCCACCGTCCTCGCATCGCTCGCCGCGGCGGCCGTGTTCACGCTGTTGATCCCCGCAGAAGCCGCTTCGGTGGAGTGGGAAATTCCTCTCAGCGTCGGCCGCTGAGCCGCACCGCTGCCGAAGGCGCCATCCACCGGCCAGGGTCGGAGGAAGGGCGTTGTCGGCATCGGTCATGCGCGTTTTCTCCTCTTCGCCTATTGCGAAGGCGCAACCTGTGTGACAGGGTTTCCGATTGATTTTTTGGAGTTTCCCGATGGGCGTTCAAATCTACATCTCGGTCGGTCTGATGGCCCTCGTCGCATTCGGCTGGGTCGCGATGCCGTACCGCCACCGGGAGTCCGCATTGCTGGCACGCGAGGTGGATGCGCGCCTCCGGAAGTCCGCTGAATTGCTGAGCACCATCCCTTCGGACCTGCGCCGTTGATGCATCCTCGCCGCGTCGCGTTCGCGGCCGGCTTCTCCTGCGGCATCAACGCCGGCTGACGACCACCTCGATGTATTCGCTCGGCACCACCAGCGCGCTGGGGCCGGCACGGTTGAGTCGTTCGAGCAGCGCCTTCAGATCGCGCTCCAGCGCCTCGACGCCGTCCGGTGGCAACGCGGCGAACGCCTTGTGCACCGGGCCGTACCAGGTACGGAACATCTCGATGAAATGCGCCGCCGACCGGTAGCGGAACTGAAAGAGCCGGCGCGTCACATCGATCTTCGTGGCGTGTGCGCCGAACAGCGCCTGCAGATGTGCTTCGGTGCCCCACAACGACGGGGGCTGGACGCCAGCCGGCGGCGGCACATGGCGGCCAAGCACCTTGAACACCTGCCCGATGAAGCCTTCGGGCGTCCAGTTGGCGAGGCCGATGCGCCCGCCCGGCTTGCACACGCGCAGCAACTCGCTGGCGGCGCGCGCATGGTCGGGCGTGAACATGACGCCGAACGTCGACAGCACCGCATCGAAGCTGGCGAGCTCGAACGGCAGCGCCTCGGCGTCGGCTACCTGGAACTGCACGTCGAGCCGCTCGGCCCGGGCGCGCTCGGCGCCGCGCTCCAGCAGTGCGCCCACGTAGTCGGTCGAGGTGACGCGGCAGCCGCGCCGCGCCGCCGCCAGCGTGGCATTGCCGTTGCCGGCCGCGACGTCGAGCACGCGCTCGTCGGCACGCAGATCGCAGGCCTCGGCCAGCTGCTCGCCGACGATCTGCAACGTGGTGCCGATGACGGCGTAGTCGCCGCTCGACCAGGCCGCCATCTGGCGCCTCTTGAGGGCCTCGAGGTCGGTCGAGGGCGCTGCGGTGAGGGTGGCGGTGGGGGTCATGGTGGATGTCTCCTGTCAGGTCGGTGGATGGAGACCGGACTGTCACGCCGGCCCACCCCGCGCGTCCTGCCCGCGCGTCGGCGATGGCTGCCCCATCGTCCGGGCACGCCCCGACGGCCACCATCCATCCACCAACCGGCATAGCCCGTTTCGGCCCTGGCCGCATGGCGATGCGCGTTCCAGAATGCGCCTTTGAGCCGACCACGAAGGGCACGCACCATGGGCCATGACATTGCCGACGCCTTGCAGCGCGTCGTCTCGGTGCTGGAACGCCGGCCCGAGGCGGGCCTGCACGACGACGCGCCGGCCAGCGTGCGCTGGGACGGCGGCACGCGCTTCATCGCACGCCACCCGAACGGCGCCGAGGTGCCGACCGACATGCCGCGCGAACTCGGCGGCGGCGGCAGCGAGGTCACGCCCGGCTGGCTGTTCCGCGCCGGGCTGGCCAGCTGCGCCGCCACCTGCATCGCGATGCTCGCCGCACGCGAAGGTGTGACGCTGCGCGCGCTCGACGTGCACGCCGCGAGCCGCTCCGACACGCGCGGCATCCTCGGCCTGCATGACAGCGACGGCGGCACCGTGCCGGCCACACCGCAGGATCTTCAGTTGCAGGTCCACATCGCTGCCGACGGCATCGCGCCCGAGCAACTGCGCGACCTGGCCGAGCGCGCCTGCCGGCAGTCGCCCGTGCCCTGCGCGGTGCAGACCGCGCTGCCACTCGACCTGCGCATCGCCCCGGGCGGCTGAACGCGAGGACACGCCGATGGATGCGCTGTCGGAGACGCTGCGCGTCGTGCGCCTGGTGGGCGCGATCTTCATCAACGCACGCTTCACCGCGCCGTGGTGCTACCAGTCGCCGCACGCCGACCAGGCCGCGCCCTTTCTCGAGCCGGGCGCCGAGCGCGTGGTGATCTTCCACCTCATCACCGAAGGCGAATGCGTCGTCGAGATGGGCCATGCACCGCCGGCGCGGCTGGTGGCCGGCGACGCGGTGATCTTTCCGCAAGGCCATGCGCACCGCATGGCGTCGGAGCCGGGCCTGCCGCCGGCCAGCGGCGCGCGGCTCGACGCGGTGCTGGCGCGCCGGCCGCGCACGCTGGCCTACGGCGGCGGCGGGCCGACCACGCGGCTGGTCTGCGGCTACCTCGCCTGCGATGCGCGGCTGGCCCGACTGCTGCTCGCCGGCCTGCCCTCGCTGGTGAAGGTGAACGTGCGCGGCTCCCCGGCCGGCGCCTGGCTCGAGGCCTCGGTGCGCTATGCGCTGGCCGAGGCGCGATCGCCGAACCGCCCCGGCGGCGCGGGCGTGCTCGCGAAGCTGGCAGAGGTGCTCTTCATCGAAGTGCTGCGGCTCTACATGAACGAACAGGCCGAAGGCCGCACCGGCTGGCTGGCCGGCGTGAACGACCGCATCGTCGGCACGGCGCTGAAGGCGATGCACGCCCGCCCCGGTCATCCGTGGACGCTGGACGAACTGGCGCGCACCGCGAGCAGCTCGCGCTCGGTGCTGGCCGAGCGCTTCCAGCAGCTGGTCGGCAGCTCGCCGATGCAGTACCTCACGCAATGGCGCATGGTGCTCGCGGCCAACCTGCTGCGCGGCAGCAACGCGCCGCTGGCTGTGATTGCCGAAGACGTCGGCTACCAGACCGACACGGCCTTCAGCCGGGCCTTCCGCCGCGAGTACGGCGCGCCGCCGGCGGCGTGGCGGCGCAGCCAGCTCGAACTCGCGCGCTAAGCCGTCGCCAGTTGCACGGGCGCTGCCGTCGACGCCTTGCGTTGCGCGTCGATCTGCTCCGCCAGATATGCCGCATCCCGCGCCACGCCCGAGAAGCGCCCCGAGCCCCAGGTGTGCAGCCACGGCAGGCCGAGGAAGTACAGGCCTGGCACCTGCGTCACGCCGCGCAGATGCACCGGCTCGCCGCGCCCGTTGAACACCGGCGCGTCGACCCAGGCGAAGTCGGGCAGGAAGCCGATGCACCACACGACGCTGGCGATGCCCGACTCTCGCAGGCTCAGCGCGGTGCGCTCTTCCGTCGGTGCCCACACCGGCTCGTAGACACCGCCCGGCGGCGCATCGATGTCATTCGCAGCGATGAACTTGTCGATCGACGCATTGATGCCGTTGAAGATCTGGTCGGCATGGTCGAGGTTCGCGCGCAGGTTGGGCTGGAACTGCAGCGTGTCGCCGTCGAGCCCGGTCATGAGGCCGTACAACTCCATGCCTTCGAGCGCGAAGCGGCGCAGGTCGATGTCGCGCCCGCCGTCACGGCCGGTCTCGTAGTGGTTGGTGTTGTCGCGCACGCCTTCGCGCAGCGGATGCTGCGTCACCGGCATGTCGTAGTAATTCATGTCGGCCAACCAGTCGACCACGTCCTTGCCGCGGTAGAAGCGCGCGCACCGCGGTGCGTTGCCGGTGGCCAGATAAACCTTGCGCCCCGCCAGGTGCAGGTCTTCGGCGATCTGGGACCCCGACTGGCCGCAGCCCACCACCAGCACGGCGCCTTCGGGCAGTTGCGCCGGGTTGCGGTACTGCGCGGAGTGGTACTGCACGATCGACGGCGGCAGCCGCTCGGCCATGCGCGGCACCACCGGCTTGTGATAACCGCCCGAGGCCACCACCACCTGGTCGGCGGTGAAGCGGCCGGCGCTGGTGTCGACCGTGTAGCGCTCGGACTCCCCGGCCTTCGACACCTTCTCGACCGTCACGCCCTCGATCGCCGGCGCCTGCACCTGCTCGACGAATCCGGCGAGCCAGGTGTTGATCTCGTCCTTGACCATGAAGCCGTGCGGATCGCTGCCGCTGTACGACCAGCCCGGCAGGTTGCATTGCCAGTTGGGCGTGACCAGGCAGAACGAATCCCAGCGCTGGCTGCGCCACGAATGCACCAGCGTGCGCTTCTCGATCACGAGGTGGTCGATGCCGCGCTGCTGCAGGCAGTGGCTCAGCGACAGGCCGGACTGGCCGCCGCCGACGATGACGACGCTGTAGTGGGTGGTCATGGGGGTCATGGGGTGTCCTTGAAGGGATGTCAGTCGAAGGCGACGACGGTGACCTGCGCATCGGGCTGGCCGGTGAAGCGGGCGGCGATCTGCTCGATCTCCGCGAGCTGGTCCATCGCCTGCGAGCAGGCGAAGCCGAACTTGGCACGCACCCGTTCCGACGCGATGCCCAGCGCCTCGCGCGTGCGGCCCAGGAAATCGGGCAGCGGGTAGGCCTGGCCGGGTGTGAGGAAGTCCTGCACGACCAGCGACGGTGAATAGCAGCGGGTCTCGCTCTGGTCGGGCCAGCGGACGTGGAAGTGCATGACGGGCATGGGAGGGTCCTCAACGCAGGTGGGTTCGTGCGACGGCCGCGGTGGCGCCTTGCAGCAGGCCTTCGCGGTAGAGCTGCACATGACGGGCCGCACTGGCGGCCCAGCTGAAGGTGTCGCCAAGGCGCGCGGCGCTCGCCGCGATGCGCGCTGGCGAACGCGACGCAAGCGCCGCCTGCAGCGCGTCGGCGATCGAGGCCGACTTCAACGGATCGGCCCAGTGGCAGTCGCCGTCGCGCAGGTATTCGGTGAAGGGCGCGATGCGCGAGACGACGATCGGCACGCCGCTGGCCAGCGCCTCGAGCGTGACCAGCCCGAAGCCCTCGTTGAGCGAGGGCATCGCGACCACGTCGGCCAGGCGGTAGAGCGCGGGGATGTCCTCGTCGGGCAGCGCGCCGGTGAGCACGATGGGCGCGCCAGGGCCGGTGGGCAGATCGCTGGCCTGGGCGAGCGCTGCGAAGTCTCGCCCGTACTGCGCATGGTCGAGCAAGCTGGCGCCGCCCGCGATGACGAGCTGTGCATCGGGCCAATGCGCACGCAGCAGCACGAAGGCCTGCAGAAGGCGCAGCGTGTTCTTTCGTTCCTCGATGCCGCCGAGCGCGAGCACCACCGGTGCGCCAGTGCGCACGCCCAGGCGCTGCGCGAGCAACACGTCGCCGGCCTGGCGCTCAGGGCTGAAGCGCCCGCGCTGCACGCCGTTGCACACCTCCGCAGCCCGCACGCCATGCTTCGTCGCCAGCAGGTGCTGCCACAGCCGGCTCACGCAGAACACCTGCCGCGCGGCCCGGAAGCCCCGCGCCTGCCAACGCATCAGCTGCACGTCGGCGAACGTCTCCAGGTGGTGGACCGTGCGCACGAAGCCATCGATGTGCCCGCGTTCCTGCAGGTTGGCGAGCGCATTGCCGCCGATGGGGTCGTGGGTGTGCAGGACGTCGAAGCGGGTGGTCACGAGCAGTTCGCCGATGGACGCGGTGAACGCATCGATGCGCGTGCCGACCATCTCGACCATGTCGCGCGGCGTGGGGCCGACCGGGACCAGGCGCGTGGCGCAGCGCACTGGGCGGAAGAACTGCTGGCCGGCCGATGCCGGCGCCATCACGGTCACGTCGTGGCCCGCGTCGTGCAGCGCATGCGCAAGCTCGAGCGTGTGGACCACGCCGCCGCGCGGGTTGACCGAGTGCGTGAGCAGGCCGATCTTCAGCGGCCGCGCGGCCTCCGATTCATGCATGGCTGACCTCGACGGCCTCGCCGATGAACGCGTCGGTGTTCAGGTCCCACAGCAGCTGCCGCGCGTCGCCCTGGCGCAGCACCAGCGTGCGGCTGTCATCGACCTGACCGACCACGTTGCAGGCGATGTCGCGCGCGGCGAAGCGCGTGAGCACCTCGCCCAGCGCCTCGGGCCGCACGCTCAGCACGAAGCCGAAGCTGGGGAAGGACGTGAGCCAGCGCAGCAGCGGCACGCCCTCGGGCCGCGGGATGGCGTCGAGGTCGATCGTCGCGCCCACCTTCGAGCATTCGAGCAGCATCAGCGCGGTGCCGATGGCGCCGGCCATGCTGATGTCCTTGGCGGCGTCGCACAGGCCAGCCTCGGCCAGCGCAGGCAGCACTTCCAGATCCGCACGCAGGCGTGCACCGGGCGCGGTGGTCGATGCGTTCCAGTACGGGAAAGGCTCCTGGTAAGCGCCGCGCAGGTCGACCGCCATCACGAGCAGATCGCCCGGCCGGGCCGTGAAGCTGGTCAGCAGCTTCTTTGCATGACCGAGGATGGCGACGGCGAGCTGCGGCCGCACGCTGCGGTTGTTGCTGTGGCCGCCGACGATCGGCACGCCGTATTTCGACGACGCCTCCGCCATGCCCTGGAGCATCGCGTCGGCCGGCTGCATGCCGGTGCTCCACAACGCGTCCACCACGGCCGTCGGGCGGCCGCCCATCGCGTAGATGTCGCTCACGTTGACCATCACGCCGGAGTAGCCGGCGAACCAGGGCATGCGCTCGATGAAGTCCTCCACCAGGCCTTCGATCGCGAAGAGCAGGTAGCCGCCATGGCCGTCGGGGATCGCGGCGCAGTCGTCGCCGACCGGCACGGCCTGCGCAAGGTCGGCACCACCACCGGGCATCGAATGGCCGAGGGCCGTGACGATGTCGCTGATGTCGCGCTTGTGGGCGAAGCCGCGGCTGTCGCGCAGCGCGGTGGTGAGTTCGGCGAGCGTCATGTCCTGCTCCTCGCCCGCGACACGAAGCCGCTCACCGGGTCGTGGCACGGCGGGTAGTGCGCGAAGTCCGGCTGCATCTCGACATGCGCGCGGCCGTGGATGGCGAGCGCGCCCGTCGTGCGCCAGTGCAGCTTGTGGAACAGCGCCTCGTTCTGCGCCTGCACATGCGCCATGAAGGTGTGGGCGCCCTGCGCATGCGCGCGCGTCACCGCCAGCCGGATGAGCGTCGCGCCCAGGTGCCCCTGGCTGCGGAAGGCCGTGTGCACCGCGAGCCGGGAGCCCCACCACACGCCGGGCGAGGCTTCATGGATGCGGACGGTGCCCACCACCTGGTCCGGCATGCCGCCGATGCAGGACATCGCAACCAGCAACTGCGCCTGCGCGTCGATGGCATCGCGGTCGTCGCCGACGAAGAGGCCCTGCTCGATGCAGAACACCGCGCGGCGCAGCGCATGCGCCTCGTCGCGCTCCCACTGCTGCGCGGCCTCGCGCACCAGGAACTCGACCGGCGCGTAGTGCACGACCGGGTCGACGATGTCATCGATGGCACACATGGTTCAGCTCTCGTACACAGAAAGCGAAGAGCACGCCCCGCACTTTCCGCACCCCGCCTTGATGTCGCTAGAGCGCAAGTTGGCCGCGGCCACGCGCTGGCCCAATGGTTCGAGGATCGACTTCATGAACTCGGGCGTCGGGGCCGGGTGGTCTTCCAGCGGCGTACCGCTGATCGGCACGAAGGGCACGACGAACGGGTACACGCCCAGCGCCAGCAGCTGGTCGCAGATGTCGAGGATGGCTTCACGCGTGTCGCCCAGCCCGGCCAGGATGTAGGTGCTGACCTGGCCGCGGCCGAACACGCTGACGGCAGCCTCGAACGCGCTCATGTAGCGCGAGATCGGCACGCTGGCCTTGCCAGGCATGATCTTTTCGCGCACGGCCGGCGTCACCGCTTCGAGGTGCATGCCCAGCGTGTCGATGCCGGCCGCCTTCATGCGGTGGAACCACTGGTCGTCGTCCGGCGGCTCGCACTGGCCCTGGATGGGGATGTCGACCGCGGCCTTGATCGCGAAGGCGCTCTCGCAGAGGATCTGCGCGCCGCGGTCGGTGGCGTTGGGCGTGCCGGTGGTCAGCACCATGTGTTTCACGCCGTCGAGCAGCACGGCGGCGCGGGCGACTTCGGCGAGCTGCTCGGGCGTCTTGCGTGCGATGGTGCGGCCGGCCGCGAGCGACTGGCCGATCGCGCAGAACTGGCAGGTCTTCTTGCGGCTCTCGTAGCGGATGCAGGTCTGCAGCACGGTGGTCGCGAGCACGTCGCTGCCATGCAGCGTGGCGATGTGGCCGTAGGGCACGCCGTCGAAGGTCTGCATCTTGGTGAAGCGCGGCTGCTTCGGGAATGTGATGCTGGCGATGGGGATGGTGCCGCGCGTGATGGTGCTGTTGCCCATCGCATCGGGCGCCTGCGCCGTGAAGGGCGAGTTCCACGCGGTCGACGTGTGCACCGGCACCATGATCGTGTGGCCGTCGACGGTGACGGCCTTGTGGTCCGACGGGCCCGCGCCGCCGCGGCGGCTGGCCGCGCCGGCGGAAGGGTCAACCAGCCGCAACCCGAAGGACTGCAACTCGGTCATCAACTGGCGGCTGGATGGCGAGGCTGTCGTGGTCATGGGCGGTGCTTCCTTGGGGGGTGGTGGGAACAGGGATGCCGGTCGGCATCGCGAAGGTGGTCGCGGCCGGGCGATCATTGATGGCCAGGCTCAGCAGTTCGGGTCGCGCGTAGTGGCCGACCGAATCCATCATTCGCTTGCGCTTGGTGATGAGCGCCATGTCGAGGTCGGCGACCACCATGCCTTCGCCGTCGGTCAGCGGCGGCGCGAGGTGCTTGCCTTCCGGCGAAATGATTGCTGTGTGGCAACCACCGCGCAGCGCCTTCTGCAACCCGGCGTCGGGCGTGATGGCCGTGATCTGCGCATCGGTGAGCCAGCCGGTCGCGTTGACGACGAAGCAGCCGGATTCGAGCGCGTGGTGGCGGATGGTGACTTCCATCTGCTCCGCGAAGATCGGCCCGACCAGCGATCCGGGGAACTGCGCGCAGTGGATCTCTTCGTGTTGCGCCATGAGGGCATAGCGCGCGAGCGGGTTGTAGTGCTCCCAGCAGGCGAGCGCGCCGACGCGGCCGACCTTCGTGTCGACCACCTTGAGGCCGGCCGCATCGCCCTGGCCCCAGATCATCCGCTCGTGATAGGTCGGCGTGATCTTGCGGCGCTTGAGCAGCAGGCTGCCGTCGGCGTCGAACACCAGCTGCGTGTTGTAGAGGCTGCCGTGG
>CALRYR010000091.1:0-11004 GCA_943372425.1 Variovorax sp. YR752
GCATCCTGATGGGCACGCGCATCTCGCTGGCGGCCGGTTTCTTCTCGGTGGTGCTGGGCGCCATCATCGGCACCGTGTTCGGCCTGCTGGCCGGCTACTACGGCGGCTGGTGGGACCGCATCGTCATGCGCATCTCCGACGTGCTCTTCGCCTTCCCCGGCGTGCTGCTCGCACTCGGCGTGGTGGCGATCCTCGGCAGCGGGATGATCAACGTGGTGATCGCGGTGTCGGTGTTCAGCGTGCCGGCCTTCGCGCGCCTGGTGCGCGGCAACACGCTGGTGCTGAAGAACCTGACCTACATCGAGGCGACGCAGAGCATCGGCGCCAGCGACCGGACCATCCTGCTGCGGCACATCCTGCCGGGCACCATCTCCGCCATCGTCGTGTACTTCACGATGCGGCTGGGCACCTCGATCATCACCGCCGCCAGCCTGTCTTTCCTGGGCCTGGGCGCGCAGCCGCCGACGCCGGAGTGGGGCGCGATGCTCAACGAGGCGCGCGCCGACATGGTCAACGCGCCGCACGTGGCGCTGTTCCCATCGCTGGCGATCTTCTTCACGGTGCTGGCCTTCAACCTGCTGGGCGACGGCCTGCGCGACGCGCTCGATCCGAAGATCGACCGGCTGTAGCCATGGCGGTCCCGGTTCCGCGCATCGGCCGCCTGCCCTCGGGCCGGCGCGATGCCATCACCGACGTGGCGGGCGTCACCGTCGGCCACGCGACGCTCGACGACGGCGACGTGCACACCGGCGTGACCGTGGTGCGCCCGCATGGCGGCGACCCGTATCTACAACGCGTGCCGGCCGGCTTCACGGTGCTCAACGGCTTCGGCAAGAGCGTGGGGCTGATGCAGATCGAAGAGCTGGGAGTGCTGGAGGCGCCCATCGCACTGACCAACACCTTCGCGGTGCCTGCGGTCGCCGCGGCGCAGATCCGCCAGTGCGTGGCGGCCAACCCCGATTGCGGCCGCGGCCTGCCGACGGTGAACCCGCTGGTCTTCGAGTGCAACGACGGTTTTCTCAACGACCTCCAGCGGATGGCGGTGAGCGAGGCGGACTACCTGCGGGCTTGGTCGGCTGCGAGCGACGACTTCGCGCAGGGCTCGGTCGGCGCAGGCCGCGGCATGACCAGCTTCGGGTTGAAGGGCGGCATCGGCAGCGCATCGCGTCTGGCCGGCGCGCACACCGTCGGCGCGCTGGTGCTGGCCAACTACGGCGTGCGCGACAACCTCGTGATCGCGGGGCATGCGGTCGGTCCACCGGCCTCCAGCGTGCCGGCCGAGCCCGAGAAGGGCTCGATCATCATCCTGATCGCCACCGATGCGCCGCTGGACGCGCGCCAATTGCGCCGGCTGTCGTTGCGCGCGGGCGCGGGCCTCGCGCGCACCGGCTCGGTCTTCGGTCACGGCAGCGGCGACATCGCGCTGGCCTTTTCGACCGCGTACACCCTGCCGCAGCGGCCCAGCGAGCCGATGCCGGCTGTCTCGATGCTGCACGACGCACTGCTCGACGGCCTGTTCCAGGCGGTGGCCGACAGCGTCGAGCAGGCCATCCTGCATGCGCTGTGGCGGGCGACGTCCTTCGTCGGGCGCGACGGCCACGTGCGGCCTGCGCTGGCCGATCTGCTGCGCGATGCGCCGAGCGACGCCTTCGCCCCCCTCACCTTCTTCAAGCCCTCATGAAAATCCTGATCTCCACCGACATCGAAGGCGTGGCCGGCGTCTACCACCCGCAGCAGACGCGCGCGGGCAATGGCGAGTACGAACGTGCCCGCCGCTGGATGACGGACGAAGCCAACGCCGCCATCGCCGGCGCCTTCGACGGCGGCGCGACCGAGGTCTACGTGAACGACTCGCACGGCGACTTCCGCAACCTGCTGCCCGACCTGCTCGACCCGCGCGCGCAGGCGATCCAGGGCAAGCCGCGCTACCTGAGCATGGTGGCGGGCGTGGAACTGGGCATCGACGGCGTCTGCATGGTCGGCTACCACGCACGCGCGCAGGGCGCCGGCATCCTCGCGCACACCATCAACAGCTTCGCCTTCGCGGCCATCGAGTTCGACGGCCAGCCGATGAGCGAAGCCGGCCTCTACGGCGCACTGGCCGGCGAATACGGCGCGCCGGTGCTGATGGCCAGCGGCGACGACCTCTTCATCGCCGAGAACCGGCCGCTGTTCCCGCACGCGACCTTCGTGCAGACCAAGCGCGCGACAGGGCAGACCAGCGGCATCTCGCTGTCGCCCGCGCAGTCCTGCGCGGCGATCCGCGCAGGCGTTGTCGAAGCGATGGCCGCGCATGCGGCCGCCAAACCGCTCGTATGGCCCACGCCACTGCGCGTGACACTGCACACCCAGACGCCCGCGCTCGCCGACCTGTTCTGCCAGTGGCCAACCTTCGAGCGCGTCGCGCCGGTGGAACTGCGCTTTGCCGCACCGAGCGTCGAGCATGCCGTGCGCATGCTCAACTGCTGCTCGGCGATGTCAGCCATGCTGCGCTGAGCGCTCGGCTCAGAGCCCCAGCATCAGCTTCAGGTTCTGCACCGCCGCGCCGCTGGCGCCCTTGCCGAGGTTGTCCAGGCGCGCGATGACGACGGCGTGGCGGTGGTCCTCGTTCGGGAACACGCGCAGCTCGAGCTGGTTGGTGTCGTTGAGTGCCGTGGGCTCGAGCTTGCCGTCCGGCGTGGGCGGCAGCACCGCCACGAACTTCTCCGGCGTGTTGCTCTGTGCATAGTGCGCGGCCAGCACGTCGTGCAGGTCGCCCGCCTTGGGCTTGCCCGGCAGGTCGTCGAGGTGCAGCGGCAACTGGACCAGCATGCCCTGCTTGAAGTTGCCCACCGACGGGATGAAGATCGGCCGGCGCGTGAGGCCGGTGAACTTCATGATCTCGGGAATGTGCTTGTGCTTCAGGCCCAGCGCGTAGGTCTCGAAGGGCGCCGCTTCGCCTTTTTCATACGCTTCGATCATCGTGCGGCCGCCGCCCGAATAGCCGCTGACAGACGGCAGGGCGATCGGGAAATCCTTGGGCAGCAGGCTGGCGTCGACCAGAGGGCGCACGATGGCGATGGCGCCGGTGGCATAGCAACCCGGGTTGCCCACGCGCTGCGCTTTCGCGACGGCCTGCCAGTGGCCTTCGACCAGTTCGGGGAAGCCGAAGACCCAGTCGGGGTTCGTGCGGTGCGCGGTCGAGGCGTCGATGATCTTGGGCTTCTTGCCCGGGAGCTGGTCGATGAGCGCAACGGATTCGATCGCTGCGTCGTCGTGCAGGCACAGCACCACGAGGTCGACGCCGGCCATCAGGTCGCGCTTGGCGTTCGCGTCTTTTCGCAGCTCGGGGGCGATGCTGACGAGTTCGATCTGGGGCATGTTCGCGAGCCGCTCGCGAATCTGGAGGCCGGTGGTACCGGCTTCGCCGTCGATGAAGACCTTGGCCATGGTGTTCCTGGTGCTTGCAGCCTTGTTGGGGCTACGTGATGACCGCAGGCGAACGCTCGCCGTTGGTGCGGCGCACCATGATACAGTCGCCTGTTGTTCCCGCCCCCCGCCCTTCGGTGCGCCGTGGCCCGTGAACAACAGCCATCCCTCTCCAGTTTTCAACCTCCGTTCCGAGAGACACCTCATGAAGATTCACGAGTACCAAGGCAAGGAAATTCTTGCCAAGTTCGGCGTGCCCGTGCCGCGCGGCATTCCGGCATACACGGTCCAGGAGGCGGTCGAGGCCGCCCAGAAGCTTGGCGGCCCTGTGTGGGTGGTCAAGGCCCAGATTCACGCGGGTGGCCGCGGCAAGGGCGGCGGCGTCAAGGTCGCCAAGAGCATCGAAGACGTGAAGAAGCTCGCCGGCGAGATCCTCGGCATGCAGCTCGTCACGCACCAGACCGGCCCCGAAGGCCAGAAGGTCCGCCGCCTCTACATCGAAGACGGCGCCGACATCAACAAGGAATACTACGTGTCCGCCGTCACCGACCGCGCCACGCAGAAGGTCGCCTTCATCGCGTCGAGCGAAGGCGGCATGGACATCGAGGAGGTCGCCCATTCGACCCCCGAGAAGATCATCACGGTCTTCGCCGACCCCGAACTCGGCCTGACCGATGCGCAAGCCAAGGAAATTGCCGACGGCATCGGCATGCCTGCCGATTCGACCGCGCAGACCGTCGACATCCTCAAGAAGCTCTACACCTGCTACATGGAGACGGACGCCTCGCTGGTCGAGATCAACCCGCTCAACCGTGACAGCAAGGGCAACGTGATGGCGCTGGACGCGAAGTTCAACTTCGACCCGAACGCGCTGTTCCGCCACCCCGAACTCGTCGCCCTGCGCGACCTGGACGAAGAAGATGCAGCCGAAGTCGAAGCCTCGAAGTTCGACCTCGCCTACATCTCGCTCGACGGCAACATCGGCTGCCTGGTGAACGGCGCCGGCCTGGCCATGGCCACCATGGACACCATCAAGCTGTTCGGCGGCGAGCCGGCCAACTTCCTGGACGTGGGCGGCGGTGCCACCCCCGAGAAGGTGACCGAAGCCTTCAAGATCATGTTGAAGAACAAGAACGTGGAAGCCATCCTCGTGAACATCTTCGGCGGCATCATGAAGTGCGACACCATCGCCACCGGCGTGATCGCAGCCTGCAAGGCCGTGAACCTCTCCGTGCCGCTGGTGGTGCGCATGAAGGGCACGAACGAAGTCGAAGGCAAGAAGCTGCTGGCCGATTCCGGCCTGCCGATCATCAGCGCCGACACGATGGCCGACGCGGCTCAAAAAGTGGTTGCGGCAGTCGCCAAGTAAGGAACAAGTCATGTCGATCTACATCAACAAAGACACCAAGGTCATCACCCAGGGCATCACCGGCAAGACCGGTCAGTTCCACACGGAAAAGTGCCAGGAATACGCGAACGGCAAGAACGCCTTCGTCGCGGGTGTGAACCCGAAGAAGGCCGGCGAGTCGATCTTCGGCATCCCGATCTTCGGTTCGGTCAAGGAAGCCGCATCGCAGACCGGCGCCACCGTGTCGGTGATCTACGTGCCGCCTCCGGGCGCCGCTGCCGCCATCTGGGAAGCCGTCGAAGCCGACCTGGACATGGCCATCTGCATCACCGAAGGCATTCCGGTCAAGGACATGCTCGAAGTGCGCAACAAGATGAAGGCCAAGGAAGCCGCCGGCGGCAAGAAGACGCTGCTGCTCGGCCCGAACTGCCCCGGCCTGATCACGCCCGACGAGATCAAGATCGGCATCATGCCCGGCCACATCCACCGCAAGGGCCGCATCGGCGTGGTCTCGCGCTCGGGCACGCTGACCTATGAAGCCGTGGCACAGCTCACCGAAATCGGCCTCGGCCAATCGTCGGCAGTCGGCATCGGCGGCGACCCGATCAACGGTCTGAAGCACATCGACGTGATGAAGGCGTTCAACGACGATCCGGACACCGACGCGGTCATCATGATCGGCGAAATCGGCGGCCCGGACGAAGCCGACGCTGCTCGCTGGTGCAAGCTCAACATGAAGAAGCCGGTGGTCGGCTTCATCGCCGGTGTCACGGCGCCTCCGGGCAAGCGCATGGGCCACGCCGGCGCGCTGATCTCGGGCGGTGCCGACACGGCCGATGCCAAGCTCGCCATCATGGAAGAGTCGGGCTTCACCGTGACGCGCAATTTCTCGGAACTGGCCAAGCTGCTGAAGGCCAAGCTGTAAGACTCGCGTCCCGCACCCACACACAAAGAAAAGCGCTCGCAATTTCAATTGCGGGCGCTTTTTCAATACATAACACGTGGAATTGAGACATGGAACTCCTTCAAAGCACTGACTTCTGGATCGGTCTGATCAAGATCGTCTGGATCAACATCATTCTTTCGGGCGACAACGCGGTGGTGATCGCACTGGCAGCCCGCTCGCTCCCCCCTGCGCAGCAGAAAAAGGCCGTGCTCTTCGGTTCGGGCGCGGCGGTGGTGCTGCGCATCGTGCTGACGGTTGTCGCCGCCAAGCTGCTGAGCCTGCCTTTCCTGCAGATCGTCGGCGGCCTGCTGCTGCTGTGGATCGGCCTGCAACTGCTGGGCGACGAGGAAGAAGGCGAAGGCGAGGGCAAGGAATACGGCACGCTGATGGCCGCCGTGCGCACCATCCTGATTGCCGACCTGGTGATGAGCCTGGACAACGTGATCGCTGTTGCCGCCGCGGCACAGGGCGACACCACGCTGCTGATCCTGGGCTTGGCCATCAGCATTCCCTTGGTGATCTTCGGCAGCACCCTCATGATCAAGCTGATGGAACGTTTCCCCATCATCGTGATGCTTGGCGCGGCCCTCATCGGCTGGGTCGGCGGCGAAACCATCGTGAGCGACGTCTTCCTGCGCGACGTGCTGGCCGCCAACCCCTGGCTCCACTACGCGGCCGCCGCTGCCGGCGCCGCCTTCGTGGTGTTCGTCGGGCGCTGGCTGGGGCGCCGCGCTGCCCACCAACCCGCGCACTGACGCGCCGAGCGCCTGCCGCATAGCCCCTCATGAACCGACCTGATCCCACTCCCTCGTCCTTCCAGGACAGCATCCGGTCATGGGATTTCGCCGCGCTCACCGACGCGGGCCGCGTCCGCGCCAACAACGAGGACGCGATCGCCTTCGACGCCTCACTCGGCCTGGCCATCCTGGCCGACGGCATGGGCGGCTACAACGGCGGCGAAGTGGCCAGTGGCATGGCGATCGCGCTGCTGCAGGCCAGCTTCGGGCGCTGGCTGGCGCATGCGGGCGTCGACGCCCACGCGCGTGCCATCAAGCGCGCCTTGCAGGCCGGCACGGACGAGGCGAATGCCGCGATTCTGGAAGCCGGCGTTGCGAACACGCAACTCCAGGGCATGGGCACGACGCTGGTGCTGGCGACCTTCGGCCCGCAGCGCGTGGTGGTCGGCCACATCGGCGATTCGCGCTGCTACCGGCTGCGCGGCGAGGCACTCGAACTGCTGACGCGCGACCACTCGCTTCTGCAGGAGCAACTCGACGCCGGGCTCATCACCCTGCAGCAGGCCGCGCAGTCGCCGCACCGCAACCTGGTGACGCGCGCACTCGGCATCGAAAGCGCAGTCGACCTCGAGATGCATGAGCACGAAGCGCAGGTCGGCGACCTGTATCTGCTGTGCTCCGACGGGCTCAGCGAGATGGTCAGCGACGGGGAGATTCGCACGCTTCTGTTACAAAATTGCGACTTATCGCAGAAAGCACTACTTTTGGTTGCAGCTGCGAACGACAATGGCGGCAGGGACAATATTTCGGTCGTCCTCGCTCGGGCAGTCGGTCAACAATCGGCTCCCAGCAGCTCGGTCTGAGAGGTCCAGGAACCCGAGGTTCCGCAGGGCCCGCTGATACAAACACGCAGTTCAGGAGTCGGCCATGCCGAAAATGATCGTTTCGATCGATGGTGTCGTCATCAAGGAGGTGACGCTCGCGAAGGACCGGACCACGCTGGGTCGGCGGCCGTACAACGACATCGTGATCGACAATCTGGCGATCAGCGGCGAGCACGCCGTCCTGCACATGATCGGCGGCGACGTCTACCTTGAAGACCTCAACAGTACCAACGGCACGTACGTCAACGCCCGCGCCATCAAGAAGCAGGCGCTGGAGAACAACGACGTCATCGAAGTCGGCAAGTACAAGATCCGCTATCTGGCCGGTGGCGATCCGGGCAGCGTGTCAAGCGGCCCGGTGCGTGTCGGCCCTGCCGCCGTGTCTGGCCCCATCCCGCTGTCGAGCGCACCCACCGTGTCTTCGCCGCTCGGCGGCCCGGTCGCCGCTGCGGCCATTCGCGTGCTCTCCGGCGTTGGCGCCGGGCGCGAGCTCTCCTTGGAAAAGGTCGTCACGACCATCGGCAAGCCCGGCGTGGCGGTCGCGGCGGTCACGCGCCGGCTGCACGGCTATGTCGTCGCGCCCATCGATGGTGGCACCACCCTCAACGGCGAGTTGCTGGGCACCGAGGCCGTCGCGCTGCAAGACGGCGACGTGCTCGAGCTGGGTGGCACGCGGATGCAGTTCATCCACGCCTGAGTCGGCGCGCGCCCGCTCGCACCGGCGTCGGGCGCCATGAAAGCACTGCGCCAGCACTGGCTGCGCATCCTCATCACGCTGGTGCCGGTCGTGGCGGCCCTCGGCCACGCGGCCGGCGTGTGGCGGTCTCCCTTCGTCGAGCCTTTCGACAACTTCATCTACGACGCGCGGCTGCGGCTCACCATGCCGCGCACGCTCGACCCCCGCATCGTCATCGTCGACATCGACGACCTGAGCCTCCAGCGGTTCGGCCAATGGCCCTGGAGCCGCGACACGCTGGCGCGCCTGACCGACGAACTGATGGTGCGGCAGCAGGCGGCGGTGCTCGGCTACGACGTGCTCTTCGTCGAAGCCGACGGCAGCACCGGGCTGGCGACCCTGCGCGGCCTGGCCACCGGCCCGCTGAAGGACAACACCGCATTCGCCACTGCGCTGCAACGCATCGCGCCGAGCTTGGACCACGACCTGACCTTTGCCCGGTCCCTGGCCGGCAAGCGCGTGTCGCTCGGCTACTACTTCACCCAGACTCCGACGCCGCATGCCAAGGGCGCACTCCCGGCGCCGGTGATGTCGACCGAGGACTTTCCGCGCGGCCCCGACTACGCCAGGCGCTGGAACGGCTTCGCCGGCAGCATCGCGCCCTTGGCGCAGGCCGCGCCCGACAGCGGTTTCATCAACGTGCTGATCGACGACACCGAAGACGGCGTGTTGCGCGCGGCGCCCCTGCTCGCCCGTTACGACGGCGACGCGGCCACGCCGGGCTTCTACGAATCGCTGGCCTTGGCCGTCTACCGGCAGGCCCGTGACATGCCGGCCGTCCGGCCCGCGTTCACGCCCAGCGGCCTGGCCGACGCACCCATCCTGCTCGGGGCGCTGGCGCTGGGCTCGCCGACGGCCGCGCAGCTGCGGGTGCCGGTGGACTCAAGCGCCAGCCTGCTCGTGCCGTTCCGCGGGCCCGGCGGCGCGCGGGGCGGGTCGTTCCGCTACGTGGCCGCAGCCGACGTGCTGACCGGCAAGCTCGCGCCCGCCGAGCTCAAGGGCAAGATCATTCTGGTGGGCGCCACCGCGCCAGGGCTGCAAGACCTGCGCGCGACACCGGTAGGTGCCGCCTTCCCTGGCGTGGAAGTGCACGCCAACATCGTTTCGGGCTTGCTCGATGGCCGGCTGCCGCACGTGCCCGACTACGCCCCCGGCTACGACGTGCTGGTGCTGCTCGTCGCCGGGCTCACGCTGGCCTTCGGGATGTCGATGCTGCCCGCCTCGCGGGCCGTGCTGCTCGGCGCCGCGGTGGGCGCCGTCGTGGTCGGCCTGAACGCCGTGCTCTTTGCCAGCTACGGGATGGTGCTGCCCCTGGCGGCAGCGCTGATGATGGTCGCCATGGCCTTCCTGTTCAACATGGGCTGGGGCTATTTCGTGGAGGCGCGCGCCCGGCGCAGCCTGGCGCGGCTCTTCGGCACCTACGTGCCGCCGCAGCTGGTCGACGAAATGCTCGTCCGCCCCGAGCGCTACAGCATGCGCGCCGAGAGCAAGGAACTCACGGTGATGTTCTGCGACATGCGCGGCTTCACCCAGCTGTCGGAGCAGATGGCGCCGACCGAGCTGCAGGCTTTTCTCAACACCGTCTTCAGCCGGCTCACCGAAATCATCAGCGCCCACCGCGGCACCGTCGACAAGTACATGGGCGACTGCGTCATGGCCTTCTGGGGCGCGCCGGTCGACACACCGCACCACGCCACCCTGGCCGTGCAGGCCGCCATCGAGATGGCCGCCGCCGTGCAGCAGATCAACCTGGCCCACCGCCACGACGGCCGCCCCGAGATCAGCGTGGGCATCGGCCTGAACACCGGTGTGATGAGCGTGGGCGACATGGGCTCGGCCGTGCGCCGCAGCTACACGGTCGTCGGCGACGCCGTCAACCTGGCGGCCCGGCTCGAAGGCCTCGGCGGCCATTACGGTGCGCAGATCCTCGCGACCGAAAGCACGCGCCGCGCCGTGCCGACCTGCGTCTGGCAGGAACTCGACCGCGTCTACGTGCGCGGCAAGGCCCAGGCCGTCGCCGTCTTCACCCCCGTCGGGCGCAGTGGCGACATCGACATGGCCCAGCTGGCGCAACTGGAGCGCTGGGCGCTGGTGCTGTCGGCCTACCGCGCCCAGCAATGGGCCGAGGGCCGGACCCTGCTGGCGCCCTTGCTGGCAGCAGATACGAAAAAAGTCCTTTACCAGCTTTATGCGAAACGATTAGCCTCCATGGCATTGCAGCCCAAGGACCCGGACTGGGACGGCGCAATCCGCTTCGAAACCAAGTAACCGAGGGTCTTCCACAAATGCAGGTGCGTGTGCTCGGCTGTTCTGGCGCCATCGCCAAGGACTGCCGCACGACATCCTTCCTGGTCGACGACGACCTGCTCGTCGACGCCGGCACCGGCGTCGGCGACCTCACGCTCGAACAAATGGCAGGCGTCGACGACGTGCTGCTCACCCATTCGCACCTCGACCACATCGCGGCCCTGCCGCTGATGATCGACGCCATCGCGTCCCGCCGGGTGCAGCCCCTGCGCGTGCACGCACTGCGCGCCACCATCGAAGCGCTGCGCGCCCATGTCTTCAACAACGTGATCTGGCCCGACTTTGCGAGCATCCCCAGCCGCGAGGCGCCCTTCGTCAGCTTCCACGACATCGCCGTCGGCCAGACCCTGCAGCTCGGCAGCCGCCGCCCCAAGCACATCGAGGTGCTGCCCGCCGTGCACACCGTGCCCGCCTGCGGCTACGCCGTGCGCTGCGCTCTCGGCCAGGGGCCGCACTGGGTCTTCAGCGGCGACACCGAGCGCAACCCGCCCTTCTGGGACCGCGTGAACGCCCTCGACGTGGCCATGCTCGTCATCGAAACCGCCTTCAGCGACCGCGAAAAGGCCCTGGCCGAGCGCAGCCTGCACCTGTCGCCCGCCAGCCTGGTCGACGAACTGGCCCACATCGCCCCCGGCCGG
>CALRYR010000092.1:0-10766 GCA_943372425.1 Variovorax sp. YR752
CGACGGCCTTTCGCGGCGCCAGCGCCGCGGCCACGTCGGCCTCAGGGGGGCAGGCGGCCAGAAACTCCGCAATCCATGCGGCTCGCAGCAACGCATGGTCGGCGGTCGTGACGAGCAAGGGCGTGCCTTCGCGCGCCAGCGCCGCAGCCACGGTCGCGCTCGGGCCTTCCTCTGTGGGCATGGTGGCCCACGGCTTGTTGCAGACATCAGGCTGGAGGCCCGGCAGGTCCTCCAGCAGTCCGGGTCGATCGATCGCGATCACGATGCGCCCGACCGCGGGGGAGGCCACCAACGCAGCGACGACGCGCTCGATCATGGTCGTGCCGCCGATCTCGATCAGCGCCTTGTGGCTCACGCCGGCATAGTCGGCCAGCGGGTCGCCGCCGGTCCGCGTGCCGGCCAGTACCAGCGCTGTGAGTCCGGTCATGTCAGGCGCCACCGGCGTGCAGAGTCTTTTCGTAGACGCGGTAGGTTTTGTATGGGGCGGCACCGAGCGATTCGATGATGTGCCGCATCGGCCGGTTGTCCTCGAGGATCCACGACAGCTCGACCTGCTTCACGCCCTTGGCGCGCAGGCCCTGGCGCATCGTGTCGATGGCCAGGAAGGGCGCGATGGCGCCGGCCAGCTCGCCGCTGATGCTGCGGCTGATGCCCATCAGCGGAACCCGTGCCGTCTTCGTGCCGCGCTTGAGCCGCAGCATCAGCTTGGCCCAGTTGAAGGGGAACAGCTTGCCGCCGAAGTCCGCGATCATCTCGTTGAGGTTGGGCAGGGCGATGCCGAAGCCCACGGCCTTGCCGTTGAGCTCGACGATGGCCACGCACTTCGGGTCGATGAACATCTTCAGGCTCTTGGCCATGTGCGCGATCTCGGCTTCGGTGAACGGGATGAAGCCCCAGTTCTGCGACCACGCGTCGTTGAAGATCGCGGTGACCGTGTCGAACTCTTCGAGGTAGCGCTGGGTGTCGAGGTTGCGCACCGTCAGCGCCAACGGCTTGCGCGGGCCGATCATGCGGCGCGCGGCGGCGGGCAGCTCGTGCTCGATGTCGTAGAGGTAGGCGATCGTGTCCTTCGCCTTCGCGTAGCCCTGTGCCTCGACCCGCGCGCCGACGTAGCGGGCGTCGTGGCCCATCAGCATCATCGGCGGCGTGTCGAAACCATCGACCAGCAGACCGGTCTCTTCGTTGATCGACAGATTGAAGGGGCCGAGCACCCTGGTCTTGCCGCGCGCGGCGAGCCAGTCTTCGGCGGCTTTGAAGAGCGCGGCGAAGACCGCCGCGTCGTCTTCCGCGCAGATCATCCCGAAGTGGCCGACCAAAGGGTCCTTCACCAGCTTGTCGATCTGCGCGCTGATGCGACCGACATCGCGGCCGTCCTTGCGCGCCAGCCAGAACTGGGTCTCGGCATGCGCGAAATACGGGTTCTTGCGCGGCGAGAGCGCCTCACGCCGTTCCATCGTCAGCGGCTGCACGAAGTACGGGTCGCGTGCGTGGATGCGGGAAGGCAGCTGGATGAAGCGGTCCAGTTCCGCCGGTGTGCGTACCGGAACGATTTCAAGCGTGGTCATCAGTCTTCAAACAGCCGGGCGGGCCTTGTTGCGTGCGAGGAAGCCGAGCCAGACCGTGCGCACGCCGTGCCAGGCGAACGTCAGCCCTTGCCAGGCGGTGACGAGGTACAAGCCGGCCGGGCCGGCGCCGATCAGCAGCGCGAACGCCATGATCGTCATGGTGATGTTGCGCCGCGCGATGAAGCTGCGCACGCGGCCGTCCAGCCGGGTCGCCGCATGCAGCGCGAAGCCGAGCCGTGCCTTGGCGATGCCGAGCACGATGCGGTCGCCGAGGTAGAAGACGATCAGCCAGACGGCCGCCGCGTAGAGCGGGTCCTCCATCGATCGCCCGCCCAGGCCCCAGGCCCAGGCGAAGTACCAGAAGGGCGGGTGCACGATGTCCAGGCCGTGGTCGAGCACGTTGCCGATGGCCGAATCGGTGAGCGTCACGCGCGCGATCTTGCCGTCGACGCTGTCGAGCACGCTCATGCCGTAGGCACACAGAAAGCCCAGCAGGAAATCGCCCCGCGCGAACAGCGGCACGGCCAGGACCGTGAGGATGATGGAAAGCACCGTCACCGTGTTGGGGTGGATGCCCCAGCGCGTGCACAGGCGCGTCAGCGGCCACACCAGCGGCGGGTAGACCCAGCGCGTGAGCAGGTCGGTCGAGCCCTTGTAGTTGTCCCAGAACATCTGGCGCTCGAGCCGACGGCGCGTGGCGTCGTCGTTCACCGCGTAGATCCAGTAGGGCAGCGAGCGGCGCAGCTTGTTGACGTAGGCGGGAAAGTCGGTCTCGTCGTACGGTGCGATGCGGCCCGCGGCCGTCAGCGCGTCGGCCACCTCGCGCAGCGTCTGCGCGTCGGCCGGGATGGCGTCGCCTAGCGTCGGGTCGAGGCGCAGCACGACGGCCCGCTCGGCGCCCTCGCCGCGAGCGGCAACGCAGGGCGTCGAGCCGCGCAGCAGCACGCCGATGAGCCGCGGGTCGACTGCGTTGCCACCGTCGATGGCGACCAGCGTGCCGTCGGCCAGCGCCCGGCGCAGGCGCGTGCCCAGCGGCGCAGCGTCGACATCGGCTTTGGCAGCCGGCCAGACGGTGCGCCCGGCGTCGACGCCGGACAGCACGACCTGCGTCCCGGCGTCGAGGTGCTTCACGCTGCGGCGCAGGCGCTCGACCGGCGGGATGCCGTAGAGGTGCTCGGCGCGGGTGGCAGCGGTGGTGTCGATCCAGAGATTCATATGCGTTCGGAGGCTCGCAGTTGCAGGAGGCCGATCGCGGCGAACAGCGCCGGCGCGGCGAGCGCGATGACCAGGGGCGGCCAGCGGGCGGCGAGCCCCAGGGCCGCGACGATCCCGTCGCAGAGAAGAAAACCCAGGCCGAGGATCAGCGCCATCGCCATTCTCGACGCACCGCCGGTGCCGCGTGGCAGCGACACGGCTGTCGGGAGTGCGAGCAGCAGCATGACGAAGATCGCCAGCGGCGCGGCGTACGAACGGTATAGCACGCTCTGGTAGTAGCGGTGGGGCTGGGTGCCGGTGCGGGTGCCGGCGATCACCTCGGCCAGCATGGCGGTCGAGAGGTTCGGCCGCGCGACGTCGAGCCGCAGCACGTCTTCGGGCCGCAGGTTGGTGTCCCAGGCGCGATCGGCTGTCTGGATGCGCTCGACGCGCTGGTCGCCGTAGCGGAACTCGTTGACGTTCTTGAGCCGCCAGGCCTTGCCGTCCCACTGCGCCTCGGTAGCGGTGAGACGGCTCTGGATCAGGCCCTTGCCATCGCGGACGTACAGCCGCACGTCGATCAGGCGGCGGCCGTCGGGGCTGATGCGCTCCATCGACACGGTGCCGCCGGAGGTGTGGGCCCAGCGCTTGGTGGGCGTGTCGTCCGCCGGCGCACTGGCGCTCCACCATTCCGTCAGGCCGTTCTCGGCGGGTGGCAGCACGCGGTCCGACAGCACGAACTGGGCGACGGCCAGAACGGCCGCCAGCGGCATCAGGTAGCCGAGCAGCCGCATCATGCTGAGGCCCGCGGTGCGCATGGTGGCGATCTCGAGGTTGCGCGCCATCGTGGCCAGCGCCATCAGCGTGCCGAGCAGCACCGCGGGCGGCAAGGCCGTCACCAGCTCGGCCGGCAAGCGCAGCATGCCGTAGTAGAGGATGCCGACGAAGCCCTGGTCGCGCTTGAGCACGTCGGTGGTCACGTCGAGCAGTTCGAGCACCTGCATCAGCGCCGTGATCACCAGCAGCAGCACGAGGATCTGCATGCCAACGCGTCGCCGCAGGTACGAGCCCATCGCGCGGTTCATGGCGCTGCCTTGGCACGGCGTCGCGGCCGGATGCGTTCGAAGAGGCGCCCCAGCACGCCGACGGTGCGCGACACCGGGTTGTCGCCGGGCCAGGCCAGGCTGCCGCGGAAGATCCAGATGCTCAGCAGCGCGAACAGCAGGTAGGGCGTCCACACCGCCAGTGCGGCGGGCAGGCGGCCGCTCTCGGCCAAGCTCTTGCCGAACTGCAGCATGTGGTTGAGCAGCAGCAGGGCCAGCGACGCGAAGACGACGCCCGGCGTGCGGCGACCACGCTTCGACGCCATGCCCAGCGGCAAAGCCAGCAGCGGCAGCAGCGGCGGCAACAGCGCGCGGGCCAGCCGGCTGTGGAATTCGGCGGCGGATTCGGGGTCGCAGGTCTTGCACATGGCCTGCCAGAGTTCGGGCAGCGTGCGTTCCGTCGCCGTGTCGCCGCGATCGCGGTAGGGCGCACGGACCGGCGAAAAGTTCTCCACATAACCGTCGACGAAGCGGGTGGTGGCGATCGCGCCGTCGCTCGTCTGGCGCACCCGCAGGCCGTCTTCCAGCTTGAGGCGCATCTTGCGATTCTCCGGGTTGCTTTCGAGCTGGCCGCGCACGGCGGTCGTGATTTCCTCGATGCCGTTCTGGCGCCGCTCCATGAAGACGCCGGTGAAGCGGCGGCCGTTGTCCTCGACGCGGTCGGCGCTGAAGCTGAAGCCGTGGGCGATGTCGACGAAGCGGTTCTCCTCGATCTTCGCGTCCCAGTTGGTCTGCAGCACCGCGTCCATCTTCACGTGGTAGTCGTAGCGTGCCAGCGGCTGCAGCCGGCCGAAGAGGTAGAAGTTGAAGACGCTCAGGAACAACGCGAGGATGAAGTAGGGCGCCGCGATGCGCGCGATCGATCGGCCGGTGGCGAGCATCGCGTCGAGTTCGCTGTCGTCGCCCATGCGCGCCGCGGCCATGAAGATGGCGGCGGTGAAGGCCACCGGCAGCGCGAGCCCCAGGTAGTGCGGCACCAGGTCGGCGGCCACGAAGAGCACGCTGGCGATCGATGCGCCGGTGGAGGCCGCGATGTCGAACAGCCGCAGCAGGCGCTGGAGCATGGTCGCCAGCAGCATGGTCGCCAACGCCGTGAGCAGCGGCACGGCGAACAGGCGCACCGCGTAGCGGTCGAGCCGATCGAACGAGAGAAAGCGCAAGGGGCGAAGTCTCAGGGAGCGGTGCGCTGCAGGGCCTCGCGCAGGGCGGCGCTCAGTTGGACGGTCATCGCGGCGTCGAGCGCGACGGCGGCGTCCAGCGCAGGTGGGCCGGGCCAGCCGGCGTCGGGGAAGCTCGCGCCCTCGAAAGTCCGGGTGCCGTCGTAGCGCGGGATCACGTGGAAGTGCACGTCGGGGTCGACCATCATCAGCATCAGATAGTTGATGCGTTCGTAGCCCACCACGTCGCGCAGCGCGGCCTCGATGCGACGGACCATGCCCTGCATCTCGGCGAAGGCTTTCGCGCTCACATCGGCGAACGCGCCGACCGGCTCCCGGCACACCAGCACCAACGCGCCCAGTGTGGGTTGCTTGGGGCGCAGCAGCAGCGTCCAGCAGTCCGTCTGCGCGAGGCGTGTGGCGGGATCGCCGAATTTCGTTTCAGTGGCATTGGCCATCGCAGTCGTCCAGGGTCGTGTTTTGCTCGTGCTCAGCGGGCGACATTCTCGCCTGAGTCGCTTCAGCGAGCGCGCGGCAGGGCCAGCGCATAGGCGCCGTCGGCGACGAAGGCCTCGGCCTCGGGCGACCAGCGGCGCACCTCGACCTTGACCTGCGGGCCATCGGCGCCGTCCATCAGGCGCAGCCGGTGCCAGAGCGCGCCCTGGTCCTTCGGGTTCGGCACGGCCGACGACGACGGCACGCAGAGGCAGGGAATCGGCAGCGATGGCCCGGCCACCACGTCCATGCGGGCATCGCGGGCATGGCCGTGCAGCACCAACTCGGCACCGGCACGCCGCAGCACCGCGCGCAGCGCCGGGGCGTCGGCCAGGGCCTTGCGCCAGCCGATGGCACCTGCGGCTGGCGGGTGATGCAGCAGGACGATGCGGGTGCGGCCTGCCTTGGCTTCGGCGTCCAGCAACTGTTCGAGGCGCGCGAGCTGTTCCTCGCCGAGCCGGCCGCGGGCCAGCAGCGGCGCAGTCGGCAGCGCAGAGTTCAGCCCGATCAGTGCGATGCCTTCGCGGTGATGCACGAAGGGCCAGCCGCCTTGTGCGCGGGTCCAGCCCTGCCAGAGCCCGAGGCCCTGCGCGTGCGGCACCGGCACCAGCGCGTCGTGGTTGCCCGGCACGATGCTGATGCGCTCCGGCGGTGCCAGCGCCGTGAGCCAGCGCGCCGCTTGCTCGAATTCGCCGGGCAGCGAGAAGTTGGTGATGTCGCCGGTGACCAGGATGTGATCGAGCGCATGGGCGCGCAGGTCCTGCGCGAGCGCGTCGAGGATGTCGGTGCGGTGCAGTGCGCGCCGCCGCTGCCAGGACCAGGCGCTGAGCTGGCGCTTCGACAGGCGCTGCCGCGGCGACAGCACCGGCTCGAAGGGGAGGTGCAGGTCCGACACGTGGGCCAAGGTCAATCCACTCATCGATAATCGCCCGCTGCTTCTTTTCTAGACACCCGTTCGATCATGCCAAAACTTCATACCCCGCGTGCCGGGCTGTCTTCATGAGCGCCGACAAGGCGCCCACCCAGCGCGTTGCGGGAATCGTTGTCGGCCAATCGACGTTGCAGGTCTGGGGCCTGACATCGGAGGCGCGGCTGCAGCGCCAGTTCGCGCGTGCCGGCGTGGTTGCAACGCCGGCCGATGCCGACCGTGTCGTGCTGCTGCGTGCCGACTGGGTCTTCGACGAGGCGCTGGTGCGTGGCCTCGCAGGTGCCTCCGACGACGTCGTGCTGCGTGCCGGCGAGGGCGATGGCGAAGTCGTCGCGCTGTCCGTCGCGGCTGCACATGCCGACGAAGCCGCGCGACTGCTGGCCGAGCGGCAGGCGCTGGCCGGCGCACGCGCCGTCTCGCCGGCGCAGATCGCCGACGGCTACAACGACAAGCTGCGCAAGCGCGAGCCGCCTTACCTGCTGCCGCTGACGGCCGAAAGCATGGACGCCATCGAGTGGCGCACCTTCCGCGGCGCCTACAAGGGCGTCACCGACCTGGTCACGCTCTACGCCTGGCCGCGGCCGGCGCGCTATGTCACGCGGCTGTGCGCCGAGGCCGGCATCACGCCCAACCAGGTGACCTCGCTCAGCCTGGTGCTGGTGCTCGCTGCCATGTGGCTGTTCTGGACCGGGCACTACGGCTGGGGGCTGGCGGCCGCCTGGGGCATGACCTTTCTGGACACCGTCGACGGCAAGCTGGCACGCGTCACGCTCAATTCGTCGCGCTTCGGCGACTTCTTCGACCATTCCATCGACCTGGTCCATCCGCCGTTCTGGTGGTGGGCCTGGATCGTCGGGCTGACGGCCGTCGGCCTGCCGCTGACGCATGCCGCGCTGGCGCTCACGGCCATCGTTGCAGGCTACGTGCTGCAGCGGCTGGAAGAAGGCCTCTTCATCGCCTGCTTCGGCATCGAGATGCACGTGTGGGAACGCTTCGACAGCCGCTTCCGCCTCATCACCGCGCGCCGCAACCCGAACCTGCTGCTGCTGACGGCATCGCTGCCTTTCGGCCGGCCGGACCTGGGCATCCTCGCGGTGGCGATCTGGACCGTGGCCTGCCTCGTCGTCCACGCGGTGCGGCTGCTGCAGGCCGCCGTGGCGCGCCGCCGCGGCCCGCTGCGCTCCTGGCTCTCCGCGCCGATCTGAGCGACGTGAGCGACCTGCGCGCACTGATCGACGACGAACTGCGGCGCGAGGTGCCGACCGCTGTCGTCACGCTGGCCGAGCGGCTGGCGGCGCGTGCGCAGGGCAGGGCGGCGGCGGTGCTGTTCTACGGCTCGGCCCTGCGCGACAGCGCGCTCGACGGCGTGCTCGACTTCTATGTGCTCGTCGACCACGTGCGCGACTGGCCGGGTCCTTGGCTCGCCGCCTTCGCGAACCGCCTGCTACCGCCCAATGTCGGCTACCTGGAGGAGTCGATCGACGGCCGCCCCCTGCGCGCCAAGTACGCGGTGATGACGGTCGCGCAGTTCCGGCGGGCGATGTCGGTGCAGCGCATCGACACGACGCTGTGGGCGCGCTTCTCGCAGCCCTGTGCCTGCATTCACGCCCGCAGCGAGGCCGACCGGCTCACGATGCGCGATGCCGTGTGCGACGCGGTGGTGGTCGCCGCGCACTGGGCGGCCATGCTCGGGCCGCTGCACGCCGAACCACTCGCCTACTGGCGCGGCTTGTACGCTCGCACCTATGCGGCCGAACTGCGCGTGGAGCGCAGCACGCGCGGCGCCGACCTGCTGGCGCACGACGGGCCGCGTTACGCGCGCCTGCTGCCGCTGGCCTGGAAGGAGGGCGGCCTGGCCTTCACCACCGCGTTCGACGAACTGGCGCCGGTGCTCGCGCCGGACGAGCGGGCCATCGCCGAGCGCCGCTGGCGCATGCGCCGCCGGCTGGGGCCGGTGCTGAACCTGCTGCGGCTGCTGAAGGCGGCCCTGACCTTCGACAACGCGACCGACTACGTGGCGTGGAAGGTCGAGCGCCACAGCGGCTACCGGATCGAGCCGACGGACTTCCAGCGGCGCCATCCGCTGCTGGCGGCGCCGGGGATCTACTGGCGGTTGCGCCGCCGCGGCGTGCTGCGCTGATGCGCGGAGAATGGGCAGATCTTTCCCGCCTTCTCGCCCATGCCCTTTTCCCTCTCGAGTTTTTCCCGGCGCCGCCTCTGGCTGTGCGCGGCCATGCTGATGGCCGCCGTCGCGTCGGCCGCCGAACCGGTGGCGCCGCCACCCGCACGCGACGCCGAAGCCAAGGTCTACCCGACCCGCATCGCGCGCTCCTTCACCGTGCTCTACCAGATGCAGCGCGGCGGCATCCGCGGCAGTGGCGAATTCGCCTGGAAGCGCACCGGCGACGCCTATGAAGCCCACCTCAAGGGCACGGTCGCCGGCCTGGCGCTCCTCAACTGGGCCAGCCGGGGCGGCTTCGATGCCGCCGGTGTGGCGCCTGAACGCTATGTCGAGAAACGCCTGACCAAGTCGGCCCGCGAGGCCACCTTCGTGCGCAGCGAATCGCGGATCGACTTCTCGGGCTCCGCCCCCGACATCCCGCTGGTGCCGGGCGCACAGGACCGCGTCAGCTGGCTGGTGCAGCTGCAGGCCATCCTGACGGCGGACCCCGCCAAGGCGAAGGCCGGCGGGCAGGTTGTGATTCCGGTGGTGGGCACGCGCGGCCGGGCCGAAACCTGGATCTTCGAAGCCTCGGGCGCCGAGAGCATCAAGACCCCGGCGGGCACGCTGCGGACCCAGAAGCTGACCCGCGCGCTGCGCAAGCCCGATGACACCCGCGCCGAGGTCTGGGTCGAGCCAGGGCGGCAGTTCCTGCCGGTGCGCATCCGCCTCACGCTGCCGCCCTTCGACGCGCCGCTCGACATGACGCTGGCGGACGTGAGCGGCTGACGGTCGCCTGCAGGGACGCCGCGGTACTGGAGCCCCTGCCGGGGGCATCCCGCACCCGCTATGCTTGGCGCCCCTCCCCGTTTTCCTTCCGCTGAGCCGTGACTGCCACTTCCACGCCCGTCGATCGGGCTCCCACCGCTGCCGCGGCCACCCGAAATTTCGCATGGCGGGGACAGGCGCGCGCGCTGATCGACGACCTGTTCGAGCGATCGCCCGCCATCTACTGGACCGACTTCCTGCTGAGCACCGGCGTGGGCTGGGCGCTCACCGCGGTGTACTTCATGGCCACCCCCTGGAGCGCCGTGCAGATCGTCGCTTTCCTGGTCGCCAGCCTGCTGTTCTTCCGCTCGGGCACCTTCATCCACGAAATCATCCACATGCCGAACCAGCAGATGGTGTGGTTCAAGCGGGCGTGGAACCTGCTGCTGGGCATCCCGTTCCTGATGCCTTGGATCATGTACAGCAACCACATCGAGCATCACAACCATCGCCGTTTCGGCACCCCGTCGGACGGGGAATACCTGCCGCTCGGTTCCTCGCCGGTGAAGGAAACCCTCAAGTACCTGGCGCAGGCGCCGCTGCTGCCGCTGTTCATGCTGGTGCGTTTCGGCGTGCTGGGGCCGCTGTCGTGGCTGCACGGCGGGCTGCGCCACTGGGTGCTGACGCGCGCGTCGGCGGCGGTGTCGAACCCGTACTACAGCGAGCGCTTTCCCAAGCGTTTCGAAAAGCATCTGAAGATCGTCGAGGCGCTGTGCTTCGCGTACATCGTGGCGCTGGCCGTGCTGGTCTGGCGCGACGTGATCAGCTTCAAGCACGTGGCCATGGGCTACGGGCTGCTGGCCTTCACGCTGGGGCTGAACTGGGTGCGCAACCTGGCCGCGCACCGCTACATCAACGACGGCTCGCCGATGGATCTCGCCGGCCAGGTGGAGGAATCCATCAACATCACCGGCCAGACCTGGCTGACCATCGCCTTCTTCCCGGTGGGCCTGCGCTATCACGCGCTGCACCATCTGTTCCCGGCGCTGCCGTACCACAACATGGACGAAGCCCATCGCCGCCTGATGGCCAACCTGCCGGCGGATGCGTCGTACCGCATCACCAACCGCGACAGCTTCTTCGCCGCCGTGCGCGAGCTCTGGCAGTCGGCCCGGCAGACGCCGCACGAGCAATCGGCGATGCGCGCGTGGCTGCCGCGGTCCGGCAGATCTTGAACGCCGGTGTGCCCGGGCTGATGCCCGTGTTCGCGTCGCTCGACGCGCTGGCGACCGCTTCGCTGCCGCCGTGCCTCATCGTCAACCCGCTGAGCTTTCGGGCGTCGCGCGGCCTGGCCGAGCAGGCGCAGGCGGTCGCGAAGGCGCGTGGCGCGGAGGT
>CALRYR010000093.1:0-10727 GCA_943372425.1 Variovorax sp. YR752
TCGGCGCCGGCGCGGCCTACTTCACCAACTGCATGAAGGCTGGCGTGAGCACCGCCGAATGCGGCGACCTGTCCCGGGTGCGGGCGCTGGGCAGCACCGGCTCGCCGCTGTCGGAAGAGGTGCAGCGCTGGGGCTCGGCGCAGTTCCGCGCCGCGGGTGCCGAGGACATCTGGTGGTGCAACATCTCCGGCGGCACCGACTTCTGCGGCGCCTTCGTCGGCGGGAACCGTGAACTGCCCGAAGTGCCCGGCCAGATGCAGTGCCGCCAGCTCGGCCACGCGGTCGAGGCCTGGAACGAAGATGGAAAGCCCGTCATCGGCGAGGTGGGCGAACTGGTCTGCGTGCAGCCCATCCCGTCGATGCCGCTCTACTTCTGGGGCGACCAAGGCAACGCGCGCTATCTCTCGAGCTACTTCGACACCTACCCCGGCGTCTGGCGCCACGGCGACTGGCTCAAGATCGGCGAGGACGGCGGCTGCATCATCTACGGGCGCAGCGACGCCACCATCAACCGCCAGGGCCTGCGCATGGGCACCAGCGAGATCTACAGCGCGGTCGAGGCGCTGCCCGAGGTCATCGACTCAATGGTGGTCGACCTCGAGTACCTGGGCCGCGACAGCTACATGCCGCTCTTCGTCGTGCTGCGCCCCGGCGTCGCGCTTGACGATGCGCTGCGCGCGAAGATCGAGGGCGCGATCAAGACCTCGCTGTCGCCGCGCTTCCTGCCCAACGACATCTTCGCGGTGGCCGAGATCCCGCGCACGCTGTCGGGCAAGAAGCAGGAGCTGCCGATCAAGAAGCTGCTGCTGGGCCAGCCGATCGAGAAGGTGGTCAACAAGGAAGCCATGGCCAACCCGGCGAGCCTTGACTGGTTCGTGGCGCTGGCGGCGCGGCGTGCCGAGGCACCGGCCACCGAGTCCTAGCCGACTGTTGAGGCAGGTCAAGGCACCCGCGCGCACTCGCAGATAGCCTGGGGTTTTCCGATCCAAGGAGTGCCCCATGGCCGTACTGCAATGGTCCGAGTCGCTGTCGCTCGAACTGCCCGAGATGGACGAAACGCATCAGGCGTTCGTCGCCTTGCTGGCCCGCGTCGAGACCGCCGACGATGCGCATCTGGTGGCGGCATGGCGCGCGCTGGTCGACCACACGGCAGATCACTTCGGCCGCGAGGACGACTGGATGCGCCGCACCGGCTTCTCGTCGGCCAACTGCCACACCGTGCAGCACCGCGTGGTGCTGGAGGTCATGTGCGAAGGGCTGGTGCAGGGCCTGAAAGGCCAGAACGAGGCGATCCGGCAGATGGCGCGCGAGCTGGCGGTGTGGTTCGTCCAGCACGCGCAGACCATGGACGCCGCTCTGGCGCTGCATCTGCGCAGCGTGGGCTTCGATGCGGCCAGTGGCGAAGTGCGCATGCCGCAGGCGCTGCCGACGGAGGCGGTGCGCGGTTGCGGCTCGGCCGCCTGCGCGACCTGAGCTGAACTACAGCCAGGTGCCGCCGCTCGGCATCTGGATCGTCGTCGCCGGGTCGCTGCCGCCGACCAGCGCGCCGATGGCGATGCTCAGCAGCGAGATGAAGATGCTTGCGAAGAAGGCCGTCCAGAAGCCCGACACCTTGAAGCCCCGCACCAGCGCCGACACCAGCAGGATCATCAGCGCGTTGATGACGAGCAGGAAGAGCCCGAAGGTCAGCAGCGTCAGCGGCAGCGTGAGCAGGATGAGCAGCGGCTTGACCACCGCGTTGGCCAGGCCCAGCAGCAGCGCCGACACCACGAGCGCACCGGTGCTGTCGAACTTGAGGCCTCGGAACAGGTAGCTGGCGATCCACAACGACAGCGCGGTGATGGCCCAGTGGATGAGGAAGGGGGTCAGGTTCTGCAGCATGTCGAGGGCGCTGAAGGGGGCGAGGGGAGGCGTCGGAACGCGATGCGCCCGATCATATCGGCGCATGCCCGGTGACTGACGCGGCGCGCCGGATCGGCTATGGTCCCTGGCATGTCCCAGCTCCCCGTCAACCACTTCAAGCGCGCGCTGGCCGAAGGCCGTGCGCAGATCGGGCTCTGGTGCAGTTTGCCCGACCCCTATGTCTCGGAAATCGTCGCCGGTGCCGGCTACGACTGGCTCATGTTCGACACCGAGCACACCCCCACGGACGTGCCGCGCATGCTGCAGCAGCTACAGGCCGCCGCCTCGGCCGTGCCGGCGGGCGCGACGCCTTCGTCGGCGGTCGTGCGGCCGGCGTGGAACGACACCGTGCTGATCAAGCGCTACCTCGACATCGGCGTGCAGACGCTGCTGCTGCCCTTCGTGCAGAACGCCGACGAGGCCCGTGCCGCCGTACGCGCGATGCGCTATGCGCCCGAGGGCATCCGCGGCATGGGCGGCTCCACGCGCGCCACCAACTACGGCCGCGTGCAGGGCTACGTGCAGCATGCGCACGAGGAGCTCTGCCTGCTGGTGCAGGTCGAGACGCGCGAAGCGCTCGAGCACCTGGAGGAGATCGCGAATGTCGACGGCATCGACGGCGTCTTCATCGGCCCGTCCGACCTGTCGGCCAGCATGGGGCATCCGGGCAACCCGAACCACCCCGAGGTGCGCGCCGCCATCGACGAAGCCATCGCCCGCATCCGCGCCTGCGGCAAGGCGCCGGGCATCCTGCTGCTCGACGAGGCGCGTGCGCGCGAATGCCTGGACCTGGGTGCGCTGTTCGTCGCCGTCGCGATGGACCTGCAGATCCTCGCGCGTGGCGCCGAAGCCGTTGCGGCGCGCTTCGGTGCGGGTGGCGGTGCGGCGAAGGCCAGCTACTGACGCCGTGCCACCGCGCTCAGGGCCGCTGACGGCGTTGTGGCGCGCAAGGCTCGCACCGGCAGCGTGATCTGCACGACGCTGCGCTCGCCGTCCGGCCCTTCGGCCTCGATGCGCAGGCCGATGCTGCCGCCGTCGCCATCCAGATGGGTCAGCGCGACATCGGTGGGAACGGCGCAGCGATGGTAGCCCGCGATCTGCGGGCCGCAGGTGGTGCGCACTGCCGCGATCTCACGGGCGCCGGGGCGGTCGGGCCGCGCGGCGACCGCGACGCTCACCTGCCGCAGCGGCTCGGTCGCGATGAAGGTCAGTGCAGCATGGCCCTGGCCGCTCGGCGTCGGCTCGCCGCCGAGGCTGCGCGGTGCGATGTCGAACACCACGAAGGGCGCGTCGTTGGCGAGGTATTCGATGCGGGCCGGGTCCATGCCCAGCGGCGAAGGCGGGCTGGCCGCGGCGGCGCTCAGCCACGGACAGAGCGCCAGCGTGAGAGCGAGCGCGATGCGGATGTGCTTCATGGGGCTCTCCACCGTTCGTCTGCCCCGCAGTGTCTTCCTCGGCGAGCGTCCTGTCTTTGAGGGTGGACCCGGAGATCGCGTCGGCCGGCGGCCTACATCCGCAGGGCGGCCGTGCCCGCCAGCCGCCCGCGCACCCGCCACAGGAGCGTCGCCGCGATCGACATGTTCAGCAGGTTCCACGCGATGCCGTTGACGAAGGCCGCGTGGTAGCTGCCGGTCAGGTCGAACACCTTGCCCGACATCCAGCCGCCGAGCGCCATGCCGAGCAGCGTGCACATCAGCACCGTGCCAACGCGCGCACCGGCCTCGGCAGGCGGGAAGTGCTCGCGCACGATGATGGCGTACGACGGCACGAGGCCACCCTGGAACAGCCCGAACATGGCCGACACCACGAACAGCGGCACGAGCCCGTCGAAAGGCAGGAACAGCAGCAGCGCCACGCATTGCAGCGCCCCGCCCAGCAGCAGCGTGCGCAGCCCGCCGATGCGGTCGCAGATGACGCCCGACACCAGCCGGCTGACGATGCCGCAGGCCAGCATGAGCGAGAGCATCTGCGCGCCCCGGGCCGCGCCGAAGCCGAGGTCGGTGCAGTAGGCGACGATGTGCACCTGTGGCATCGCCATCGCGACGCAGCAGGCGATGGCCGCCACGCACAGCAGGCCCTGCGCGGTGCCGAGGCTCAGGCCGAAGGGGCGCAGGGTGTCGGCCCGGATCGGCGACCCGGCAACGGGCGCGGCGTTCGTCACCACGACCGGCGGGCGCGGGCGCATCAGCAGCGCCAGCCCGAACATCGTGACGCCGCAGAACACGCCCATGCCCAGATAGGCCTGGCGCCAGCCGACGGTCTCGACGAAGTGCTGCACGATGGGCGGCCATACGGCGCCCGCGAGGTAGTTGCCGCTGGCGCAGATCCCCACTGCGATGCCGCGCCGCTTCACGAACCAGAGCGAGGTGTCGGCCACCAGCGGCGCGAACGCCGCCGAGCTGCCGAGCAGCCCCACCAGCACCGCCTGCGCTGCGATGAACACGACGATGTTCGGCGCCACGCTGCAGGCGACGTAGCCCAGCCCGAGCGCCACTGCACCGCCCAGCAGCGGCCACATGACGCCGAAGCGGTCGGCCAGCCGGCCCATCACCACGCCGCCGATCCCGAAGCCGATCATCAGCAGCGTGTAGGGCAGCGACGCCTGGGCGCGGTCGATGCCGAACTCGGCCTGCACCGCGGGGATGACGACGGACACCACGTACATGCCGCTGCTGCCCACCGTCATGATGAGCAGCGTGACGAGCAGGCGCCACAGCGCGTAGCGCGAATCGGGTTGGTGCGTGGCGGTCGGGCGCACGTCGGGCGCGGTGGTAGGCATGCGGTGGTGTCTCGTCATTCGCCATCTCGAGGTGGCAATCATCGGCGGCGGCCTGGCGCCGCGCTTGCACGCATTGTGGACCGCGCGGATCCCGTCAGCCGGCCAGTGGCAGCGTGATCGTGGCTGCCAGCGGCACGTCGTCGATGCGCTCGCCGCTGGCGACGATCACCGCACGGCCGTCTTCCTGCGCCACCTCCGCGAGGGTGCGCCACAGGCAGCGCGTCGAGCCGGCGTCGAGGCCGCCGGTCGGCTCGTCGAGCAGCGTCAGCGGCCGGCGCGACGCGAGCGCGGCAGCCAGCCACACCTTGCGCTTCGAGCCCGTCGACAGCATGAACATCTTCTTCGCGAGATGCGGCCCGAGCGAGAAGCCGTCGACCAGCGCCTGCCAGCGCGCCGCGTCGAAAGGCACGTCGGCCCGGCGCAGCGATGCGGCGCATTCCTCGACGCCCATGGCGTCGAAGGCGTCGGTCGACGGGTCAATGAAGAACACCTGGCGCCGGTAGGCCTCGGCCGCCTCCGGCAACGCCGCGCCGGCCAGCGTGAGCTGGCCGCCGTTGGCGGGCAGGGCGCCGGCCAGCACGCGCAGCAGCGTCGACTTGCCGCTGCCCGTGTCGCCTTGCAGCAGCGTGACGCCGGCACCGATGCGGGCCGACCAGCCGGCGGCGATCGGTGGGTCGCCGGGGTAGGCGAAGTGCAGGTTGTCGATGTGGAGGATCGGGGGCGTCGATGCGGGGTTCATGGTGTCGACCCTAACGCAGGCGTGCCTGCGCGCCCAACCACTCGGCAAAGGCGTTCACCAGCGGGCGCGGTTCGCCGCGGTCCGGCGTGACGAGGTAGTAGTTGCGCTGCCCGGACAAAGGCCGTGCGCAGGCCACCATGAGCTCGCCGCGGGCGATCTCGTCGTCGACCAGCATGGTGGGTATCAGCGCGACGCCCAGGCCGTGGGCTGCGGCGGTGGCCAGCATCGAGAACAGCTCGTAGCGCGGCCCGGTGCGCGCGCGTGGCGCATCGACCTGCTGCGCGTCGAACCACTGCCGCCAGCCGTCGGGCCGGGTGCTCTGCTGCAGCAGTGGCATCTGCGCGATGGCGGCCGGCGCCACCGGCTTGCCGCGCGGCAGCAGCCGAGGGCTGCAGACGGGCACCACGTCCTCGGGCATCAGCAGCAGCGCGCGGGTGCCGGCCCAGTTGGCGACCTGCGCCGGCGTGCCGGCATAGAGCGCGGCGTCGAACTCGCCGTCGGCGAAGAGAAAGGGGCGGGTGCGGGTCTCGATGTGCACCACCGCATCGGGCTGCAGCTGCGCGAAGCCGGGCAGGCGGGGCAGCAGCCAGCGGGTAGCGAAGGTGGGCACCGCCGCCAGCGCCAGCGAGCCGCCGCTGCCCTGGTCGGCCATCGCGTCGAGCGTGTCGCGCTCCATCGATTCGAGCCGCTGCGCGGTCTGGCGGGCATAGGTCGTGCCGCTGGGGGTCAACGCCACGCCGTGCCGCGTGCGGCGGAACAGCGCCACGCCGAGGAAGGCCTCGAGCGCGCCGATCTGCCGCGACACGGCGCTCTGCGTGAGCGACAGCTCCTGCGCGGCGCGCGTGTAGCTTTCGTGGCGCGCGGCGGCGTCGAAGCACACCAGGGCCTGCAGGGGAGGGATTTTTCGGCGCATGCGGGGCCTCAGATATTCCGTCAGTTCATATCTGGCTGAGTATTGCTCGTTTGCCACGACCCTGCCCGCGGGCTAGGATCGTCCGATCCTTCCCCCACCCATTTCCCCTCTTTCCGGAGACAGCCACATGGCCGCCAAAGCGCAATTCCACTGGGACGATCCCTTCCTCTTCGACCAGCAACTGACCGACGAGGAACGCATGATCCGCGACGCGGCCAATGCCTACTGCCAGGAGCGCCTGCTGCCCCGCGTGACCGAAGGCTTCCGCACCGGCGTGACCGACCCGGCCATCTTCCGCGAGATGGGCGAACTCGGCCTGCTCGGCCCGACGATCCCCGAACAGTACGGCGGCCCCGGCCTCAACTACGTGGCCTACGGGCTGATCGCCCGCGAGGTCGAGCGCGTCGATTCGGGCTACCGCTCGATGGCCAGCGTGCAGAGCTCGCTGGTGATGGTGCCAATCAACGAATTCGGCACCGAAGCGCAGAAGCAGAAGTACCTGCCCAAGCTCGCCACCGGCGAATGGATCGGCTGCTTCGGCCTGACCGAACCCGACCACGGCTCCGACCCGGGCAGCATGGCCACGCGTGCCAAGAAGGTCGCCGGCGGCTATTCGCTGTCGGGCGCCAAGATGTGGATCAGCAACTCGCCCATCGCCGACGTGTTCGTCGTGTGGGCCAAGGAAGTCAGCGAGAGCGGCACCGTCGGCCCGATCCGCGGCTTCGTGCTCGAGAAGGGCATGAAGGGCCTCAGCGCCCCGGCCATCCACGGCAAGGTCGGCCTGCGCGCCAGCATCACCGGCGAGATCGTCATGGACAACGTGTTCTGCCCCGAAGAGAACGCCTTCCCCGAAGTGCAGGGCTTGAAGGGCCCGTTCACCTGCCTCAACAGCGCGCGTTACGGCATCTCGTGGGGTGCACTCGGCGCCGCCGAAGACTGCATGCACCGCGCCCGCCAGTACACGATGGACCGCAAGCAGTTCGGCCGCCCGCTCGCAGCCAACCAGCTCATCCAGAAGAAGCTGGCCGACATGCAAACGGAAATCGCGCTGGGCCTGCAGGGTTGCCTGCGCCTGGGCCGCATGAAGGACGAAGGCACCGCGGCCGTCGAGATCACGTCGATCCTCAAGCGCAACAACTGCGGCAAGTCGCTCGACATCGCCCGCATGGCGCGCGACATGATGGGCGGCAACGGCATCAGCGACGAGTTCGGCGTGGCGCGCCACCTGGTGAACCTGGAAGTGGTGAACACCTACGAAGGCACGCACGACATCCACGCGCTCATCCTGGGCCGCGCGATCACGGGCATCGCTGCGTTCGCGAACTGAGCATGAGCATCCCGTCGAAGGAAGGTGCGCTCGCCGGCCTGAAGGTGCTCGACCTGTCCCGCGTGCTCGCGGGCCCGTGGTGCACGCAGATCCTCGCGGACCTGGGCGCCGACGTCGTGAAGATCGAACGCCCCGGCGTGGGCGACGACACGCGCGGCTGGGGCCCACCCTTCCTGAAGGACGCGGACGGCCACGACACGACCCAGTCGACCTACTTCACCGCCTGCAACCGCAACAAGCGCTCGGTCACGGTCGACATGGCCACGCCCGAAGGCCAGGCGCTGCTGCAGCGCATGGCCGCACAGAGCGATGTGGTGGTGGAGAACTTCAAGACCGGCGGGCTCAGCCAATACGGGCTCGACTACGAGAGCCTGAAGACGGCCAACCCGCGCCTCATCTACTGCAGCGTGACCGGCTTCGGCCATGACGGCCCGCATGCGCAGCGTGCCGGCTACGACCTGATGATCCAGGCCACCAGCGGCATGATGAGCATCACCGGCCGGCCCGACGAGGTGCCCGGCGGCGGCCCGCTGCGCGTGGGCGTGGCGCTGACCGACCTGTTCACCGGCGTGTACGCCAGCACGGCCATCCTCGCCGCGCTCGAGGTCCGCCACCGTACGGGCGAAGGCCAGCACATCGACATGGCGTTGCTCGACGTCGGCATGGCCATCCTTGCCAACCAGGCGAGCGCCTTCTTGAACACCGGCGACCTGCCGCAACGCCAGGGCAACAGCCACCCCAGCCTGGCGCCCTATCAGGACTTCCCGACGGCCGACGGCGCGATGCTGCTGGCCATCGGCAACAACGGCCAGTTCACGCGCTTCTGCGAGGCAGCCGGCCATGCCGAGTGGGCGGAAGACGCGCGCTTCGCGACCAACACGCTTCGCGTGAAGCACCGTGAGGTGCTGATCCCGCTGATGCAGGACGTGACGCGCACGCGCAGCACGGCGGCATGGATCGCGCTGCTCGAAGACAAGGCCGTGCCCTGCGGCCCGATCAACAACATCGCGCAGGCCTTCGACGACGAACAGGTCAAGGCGCGCGGCCTGGCCGTGACGCTGCCGCGCGACGCTGGCGACGGCATCGCGAGCATCACCGGCGTGGCCAGCCCGCTGCGCCTGTCGGCCACGCCGCCGGTGCTGCGCCATGCACCGCCGGCGCTGGGGCAGCACACCGACGAGGTGCTGGCCGAGTGGGGCGTCGACGCCGAGCAGATCGCGGCGCTGCGAGCCGCCGGGGTGGTCTGACGGCGCCTTGCGAGGCGCCGCCGGGCGCTCAGAACGCCCGGCCGACCACTGCGAGTGCGATCACCACGACGCCCAGCGTCAGGTTGATGGCGACCAGCGTGCGGATGCTGCCGAGCTGTGCCGCCGCCACCGGCCATTCGCGCGCAGCGACGGCGCGCCGCAGCCGCGCGTAGGGCGCGAAGCGGATGTGCAGAAAGAGCGCCATCATCACCAGCCCGAGCGTGAACATGCCGTGCACGCTCCAGTGCACGCGCGCGAAGCCGCCTGCGGCCATGACCAGCGCCAACCCGCTGGCCAGGGTCGCCGCGACCGCGATCGACACGCCGACGAAGAAGCGCGACAGCGCCGCCGCCATGAAGGGCAGGCGAAGCGGCGGCTCGAGCGTGGCCACGGCGGCGGGCCGGACGGCAAAGTGCATCACCGCCATGCCACCGACCCAGAAGGTCACGGCGATCAGGTGGAGAAAGAGAAGGAGCGAGGTCGTGAGGAGCATGGCGCAGCGTAGAGCACCCGGCTTGACATTCTTCTTTCCAAGGGCTTCAAGCTTGGCCTTCGCGTGCCGATAGCTTGTATGACGGGTGCTGGCGTCGATGTCTGTGCATGCCGCACGTCACCCAAGGCGAACTGGACGACAGGAGAGATTCCGATGAGTACCCATACGAACGTTCGACTGTCGTTCGCGAAACGCAAGCAGGGCGACGCGATCGCGCATGTGCGGGTCGCCGGACGCGGCTCGATCTTCGAACCGCTGCGCACCCGCGGCCCACGCCCTTCGGACATTCATGCGGCCGCTGTGCTGGCCGAGCGCGAGGCATCAGACGCCGAGGCGTTCAAGGCCATCGTGCTGTCGGTGCTCGACGTTCGCTGGCGCTAGTCGACCATCGGCGAGCCTGCGCAGCAATGTGCGCTCAGTGGTTCCAGGGCGACCGCCGGGAGATCCCCGTCGCGACCACTCCTGGATTTCGCTGCGGCCGATGCCCAGGTCGTTGAGTTCGTGGTCGCTCATGCCGCGGAGTTCGAGCGTGTCGGCCGATGCGGCACCGCTGCCGCGCACGCGGCCCAGCCAGCGGCGCAGCAAGGCGAGCAGGGTGGGGGCGGTGGTGTCGTGCGGGCGGGTCATCGAAAGCTCCTTGGCTGAAGGGAGCCGCCATCTTCTGCATCCGCGTGCTACTGTGGAAGTTGAGATTTCTGAGGCCATCGATCAGCCTTCCTGATAGGTCGCATTTTCCCTCGATTCCATGCGCGAACTCAACCTCGACCAGCTGCGCACGCTGGTGGCCATCGCCGACCTCGGCACCTTCTCCGCCGCCGCGCAGGCGCTGCACCTTGCGCAGCCGACCGTCAGCCTGCACATCAGCGAACTCGAATCGCGCCTGGGCGCGCAGCTGGTGGCGCGCGGCAGTCGCAGCGTCGCCCTCACACCCGCTGGCGCGGCGCTGGTCGAGCGCGGCCGGCGCCTGCTGCGTGATGCCGACGACGCCATCGACGCGGTGCGCCGTCAGGCCGAAGGCCGCATCGGCCGCGTGCGGCTGGGCACGTCGACCGGCGTGGTGATCGACCTGCTGCCACAGGTGCTCGAAACGCTGCAGGCGAACCACCCCGGCATCGACGTCGAGGTCAGCATCCTCGGCTCCACCGATGCGATGTCGCGACTCGCGCAGGGCACGCTCGACATCGGCCTGGTCGCCATGCCGCAGCCGCCGCTGCGCGACCTGGTGGTCACGGCGTGGCGCAGCCAGCCGATGATGGCCTTCGTGCCGCCGAAGTGGAAGGCGCCCAAGCGCGTGACGCCGGCCTGGCTCGCGGCCCAGCCGCTGATC
>CALRYR010000094.1:0-10670 GCA_943372425.1 Variovorax sp. YR752
AGCCAGCGCCCCGCGCTCAACCTGCCCTGGCTCGAGATGTTCCCCGATGCCGCGTCGCGGCCCGCACGGCACGCGATCATCGCGCCCGAGCTGGACATGGGGAAGCTGATCGAGTGCAGCTTCACGGCCTGGATCGCCTGATCAACCTCAACGCCTCACGACCCCATGCCCGACTACCTTCCCTTCGACCCCCATCCGCGCGCGCCCGTGCCGCTGCCGCCGGCACTGTCGTGCGACAGCCAGTTCCACGTCTTCGGCCCGCGCGAGCAGTACCCGGTGCGGCCCAACGCGGCCTACGAGATGCCGACCGCGACCTGGCAGGTCGCGCAGAAGCTCCACGCCACGCTCGGCATCGAACGTGGCGTGATCGTCCAGGCCACGACCTACGGCGCCGACCACACGGTGGTGCTCGATGCGCTCGACGGCCTCAACGCCGGTGGCCCGCGCCGTTACATGGCCTGCGCCAACGCGGCGGTGCTGACCGAGCGCGACGACGCCTACCTGCACAAGCTGCATGACGCCGGCGTGCGTGGCGCGCGCTTCACGCGCGGCGGCCTGGGCATCAGCCTGACGGCGGCCGAGCAGGAACGCGCCTTCGCACGCGTCAAGGAGCTGGGCTGGTACGTCAAGGTGCAGCCGGAGCCGAACGGCATCGCCGAGCAGCTCGCGACCTTCGAGTCGCTCGACGTGCCCGTACTGCTCGACCACATGGGCCGGGCCGATCCGTCGCGCGGCGACGCCGACCCGAGCCTGGTGCGCATCCTCGAACTGTTCCTGCGCGGCAACTTCTGGGTGATGCTGTCGCTCTCCGAAAAGATCTCGAAGGCCGGTGCCCCGTGGGACGACGTGGTGCCGCTGGCGCAGCGCCTGATCGACGCCGCCCCCGACCGCTGCGTGTGGGGCAGCGACTGGCCGCACCCGGTGTCGGTCAAGCAGCCGCCCAACGAAGGCGCGCTGCTCGAACTGCTCTATCGCTTTGCGCCCGACGCCGCCACGCGGCAGAAGATCCTCGTCGACAACCCCGCCCGCTTCTTCGGATTCGAGACCCCATGAAACTCATCAGCTACCTCCACGGCGAGGCCTCGCACTGGGGCTGTGTCATCGGCGACGGTGTCGTCGACCTCGGCCGCCGCCTGCCGGCCTTCGCATCCGTTGCCGCACTGCTCGAAGGCGGGGACGCCGCGCTGGCACAGGCCCGTGCGGCCGCCGAGGGCGCCGCACCCGACCACGCGCTGGCCGATGTGCGCGTCGAGACACCCATCGCTCGGCCGCGCCGCATCTTCTGCATCGGCGTGAACTACGCGCACCGCAACGCCGAGTACAAGGACGGCAGCGACCTGCCGAAGTATCCGAGCATCTTCATGCGCGTGGCTGAGTCCTTCGTGGGCCATGGCGAAGCGCTGCAGCAGCCGCTCGAATCGACACAGCTCGACTACGAGGGCGAGATCGCCATCGTCATCGGCCGCCGCGCGCGCCGCGTGAAGGGCGACGACGCGCTGGCCTGCATCGCCGGCCTCACCTGCATGAACGAAGGCACCATCCGCGACTGGGTGCACCATGCCAAGTTCAACGTGACGCAGGGCAAGAACTGGAATGCCTCGGGCGCCATCGGGCCGTGGATCGTCACCGCTGACGAATTCCCGAGCGGTTACGGTGCGCTGCGTGTGCAGACGCGCGTGAACGGCGAGCCGCGGCAGGACGACACCACCGCGAACCTGATGTTCGACTTCGCCTACCTCGTCGGCTACCTCTCGACCTTCACCACGCTGGAGCCGGGCGACATCATCGCGACGGGTACGCCGATCGGCGCGGGCATCCGCTTCGATCCGCCGAAGTTCCTGCAGCCTGGCGACGTGGTCGAGGTCGAGGTGAGCGGCGTGGGCGTGCTGCGCAACGTCGTGAAGGCCGAGGAGGTGACAGCATGAGCCTCGACCAGAACACCCTTGCCCAGGCCGCCGAGCGGCTCGAGGAAGCCGAGCGCACACGCGTCGCCTGCCGGCAGTTCTCGCTCGATTACCCCGACATGACGATCGACGACGCCTACGCGATTCAGCACGCCTGGATGCAGCTCAAGCTGCGCAATGGCCGCACGGTGAAGGGCCACAAGATCGGCCTCACGTCGAAGGCCATGCAGCGCGCGGTGAACATCGCCGAGCCCGACTACGGCACGCTGCTCGACGACATGTTCTACCGCGACGGTGCGGTGATTCCGTCGGAGCGCTTCCTGCAGCTGAAGATCGAGGCCGAGCTGGCCTTCGTGCTCGCCCGACCGCTGTCGGGCCCCGACTGCACGCTGTTCGACGTGCTCGACGCCACCGCGTACGTCACGCCCGCGCTGGAGATCCTCGACGCGCGCATCCAGCGCATTGACCCCGAGACGAAACGTACCCGCAATGTGTTCGACACCATCTCCGACAACGCGGCCAACGCGGCACTGGTGCTGGGCGGCCGGCCCTTCAAGCCGGCGGTGATCGATGCCGACATGCGGCGCATCGGCGCCATCGTCAGCCGCAACGGCGAGGTCGAGGAGACAGGGTTGGCGGCCGGCGTGCTCAACCACCCGGGGTATGGCGTGGCGTGGCTGGCCAACCGGCTGCACCGCTTCGGCGTCACGCTGCAGCCAGGGCAGGTGATCCTTGCAGGCTCGTTCATCCGGCCGATCGAGGTCGCCAAGGGCGACACCATCGTGGCCGACTACGGCGAGTTCGGCACCGTGTCCTGCCACTTCGGCTGAGCGCCATGCCTGTGCTTCACAACCACTTCAAGCGCGCACTGGCCGCGAAGGTGCCGCAGATCGGCCTCTGGTCGACGCTGCCCGACCCCTACGTGTCGGAGATTGTCGCCGGTGCCGGCTTCGACTGGGTGCTGCTCGATACCGAGCACACGCCGACCGACGTGCCGCGCATGCTGCATCAACTGCAGGCGGTGACTGCCGCCGTGCCGGCGCGTGCGACACGGCCAACCTCTGCCGTGGTGCGGCCCGACTGGAACGACGCGGTGCTCATCAAGCGCTACCTCGACATCGGTGCGCAGAGCCTGCTGCTGCCCTTCGTGCAAAACGCCGACGAAGCGAGGGCCGCGGTGCGCGCGACACGCTACGCGCCCGAGGGCATCCGCGGCATGGGCGGTTCGATGCGGGCGTCGAACTTCGGGCGCATCCGCGACTACGTGAAAAGCGCGCAAGACGAGCTCTGCGTGCTGGTGCAGGTCGAGACGCGCGAGGCGCTGGATCATCTCGACGCGATCCTCGCCGTCGACGGTCTCGACGGCGTGTTCATCGGGCCGGCCGACCTGTCGGCGAGCCTGGGCCATCCGGGTGACCCGGGGCACCCTGCGGTGCGCAGCGCCATCGACGATGCGATCCGCTGCATCCGCGCCGCCGGCAAGGCGCCGGGCATCCTGATGCTGGACGAGGCGCGGGCGCGCGAGTGCCTGGACCTGGGCGCGTTGTTCGTCGCGGTGGCGATGGACCTTCAGATTCTGGCGCGCGGTGCCGAGGCGGCTGCGGCGCGCTTCGCGGCCTCACGCAGTGCGCCCGGCGCCATCGCCTACTAGGCATACAGCGGCTCTTCGTCCATCGACTCGCACTGGTCCTGCAGCATCTGGATCTGGCCCTTCCAGTAGTCGCTGGTGCCGAACCACGGGAAGTTGATCGGAAAGATCGGGTCTTCCCAGCGGCGCGCGAGCCAGGCGCTGTAGTGGATGAGGCGCAGCGTGCGCAGCGGCTCGATCAGCGCGAGCTCGCGGCGGTCGAAGGATCGGAACTGCTCGTAGCCGTCGAGCAGGCCGCTCAGCTGGCCGGTGCGCTGGGCACGGTCGCCCGACAGCAGCATCCACAGGTCCTGCACCGCGAAGCCGGTGCGTGCGTCGTCGAGGTCGACGAAGTGCGGGCCGCCGTCGGGCCGGTCGGTCGGCGTCCAGAGGATGTTGCCGGGGTGCACGTCGCCGTGCAGGCGCAGCTTGCGCAGCGTCGCTTCGGTGGACGTGGGTGACAGCGCGGTGGCGGCGATGCGGTCGAGCGCTTCGTTGCAGGCCTTCTCCCAGTCGCGCTGCACGTCGAGCGGGATCTTCTCGTTGCCCAGCAGCCAGTCGCGCGAGGCGATGCCGAAGCTCTGCAGGTCGAGCGCCGGCCGCGCCGTGAAGGGCCGCGCCGCACCGATGGTGTGGATGCGCGCGAGGAAGCGGCCGACCCATTCGAGCACCTCGAAGTCATCGAGCTCCGGCGAGCGTCCGCCGCGGTAGGGGCTCACGCTGAAGGCGAAGCCGTCGTGGTGGTGCAGCGTGCTGCCATGCACCTCGATCGGCGGCACGGCCGGCACGTCGGCAGCGGCGAGCTCGCGCGAGAAGGCGTGCTCCTCCAGGATCTCGGCGGTGCTCCAGCGCTCGGGTCGGTAGAACTTGACGACCACCGACGGGTATGCCGCGGGCTGGTCGAGGAAGACCTGGTAGACCCGGTTCTCGTAGGAGTTGAGGGCGGTGAGCCGGCCGTCGCCGTGCAGGTCGAGCGTGGCCAGCGCGTCGAGCACCACGTCGGGCGTGAGGCTCTCGTAGGGATGGGTGTTCGCCGGCGCGCTGGTAGGTGTCATGGGCCGATTGTCGGCCGGTACCGCACCGCATCGTGCAATGGGCCGCGCATGAAAAAAGGGCGGTACAGCCGCTAGGCCGCGCCGCCCTTCATCGAGCGAGATCGATCAGGCGATCGTGATTTCGACGTCGATGTTGCCGCGGGTGGCGTTCGAGTACGGGCACACCTGGTGGGCCGTGTCGACCAGCTTCTGCTTCTGCTCGGCGTCGAGGCCGGGCAGGGTGATCGCCAGCTGCACGCTGATGCCGTAGGCGGCGCCGCCGTTGGTCGGGCCGAGCGAGACCTTGGAGTCGATCGCGACGTCATCCGGCACCTTCACGCCGACCTTGGGGCCGACGGCCTTCATCGCGCCGATGAAGCAGGCGGCGTAGCCGACCGCGAACAGCTGCTCGGGGTTGGTGCCCGGCTTGCCCGAACCGGGCGAGCTCAGTTGCACGTCGATGGCGCCGTCGCTGCTCTTGCCAGCGCCGTCGCGGCCGCCGGTGGTGTGGGCTTCGGCGGTGTAGAGAACCTTGTCGAGTTTCGTGGTCATGGTCGTTCCTTTGGAGTGGAGGGAAAGAAATGCCTTCGGAGAGGCGGAGAAAAATCGTCAGGCGGCCCGTACGCGGTCGCGCAGGGTCTGCAGCTGCCGCGTGAGGCCGGCGAGCTCGTCGAGCGAGCACTGGCTCGCGGCCAGCAGGCAGGCCGGCACATCAGCCGCCCGTGCCTTCAGCTTGCGGCCCGTCGATGTCAGGGTGATGTGCACGCGGCGCTCGTCCGCCACGTCGCGCAACCGCGCCACCAGGCCGTTCACCTCCAGCCGCTTGAGTAACGGTGTCAGCGTGCCGGAGTCGAGCGACAGGCGTTCGCCCAGTTCCGACACCGTCGGGCCGTCGGTTTCCCACAGGGCCAGCATCACGAGGTACTGGGGATAGGTGAGCGACAGCTTCTCGAGCAGCGGCTTGTAGAGCCGTGTCATCGCGAGCGAAGCGGAATAGACGGCGAAGCACAGCTGGTTGTCCAGCTTGAGCAGTTCGTCGGGGGTGGGTGCGGAGCGCATGGACTGAATGATAGCGAGCAATTGAATTGCGTGCAATTTATGTGCTGCGCATGACCCTGTGCGAGCCAGGGTCTGGAACGCTCAACGGCCGGTGAAGCGCGAGGGCCGGCGCTCGACGAAGGCGCGCACGCCCTCGGCCGCATCGTCGCTGCGGGAGAGGCGCTGCTGCGTCTCGATGAACTCGGCCATCGCGGCCAGCGGCCCGTGCTCGACCGCGCGCAGCGTGTTCAGGCGGGTCGCGACGACGGCCAGCGGCGCCTGTGCGGCGATGCGCTGCGCGATGGCCAGGGCGGCGTCGAGTTCTTCGCCGGCGCGCACCACCTTCTGCACGTAATGCAGGCGCAACGCTTCGGCGCTGTCGAACTCGTCTGCGGTCAGCAGATGCAGCATCGCGTTGCCGAGCCCGGCGCGCTCGGCCATCCGCAGCGTGGCACCACCGGTGGCCATGATTCCGCGCTGCACCTCGAGCTGCGAGAAGCGGCAATCGTCGGCCGCAACCACGATGTCGGCGGCCAGCATCAACTCGATGCCGACGGTGAAGCAGATGCCCTTGACCGCGACCACCATCGGCTTGGTGCGGCGGCGGTAGCCGGGCGTCCCCAGGTCGTTCGGCTCGACCAGCCCCTGCGGATAGGCCTTCTCGCCGCGCTTCATCAGCTCGCTGAATGACGGCAGATCGAGCCCTGCCGTGAAGTGGTCGCCCATCGCATGCAGCACGCCCACGCGCAGGGCAGGGTCGTCGTCGAGCCGCGTGTAGGCCTCGGCCAGTTCGCGGAACATGCGCGGCGTCCAGCCGTTGCGCTTGGCCGGGCGGTTGATGCCGATCAGCAGCACGTGGTCGAGCACCAGCGTGTCGATGCAGCCTTCGGGTGGGGGCGTGGTTCCTGCGGTAATCATGGGGGGCTCCGGTCTTGTTCTTTTCGTGGAACACCGCGGAACCGGCTTTGCCGGGCCGCTGGTGTTGCCCCCTGGAAGGGGGAGGGCGCCGCACACGAAGTGCGCAAGCCCCGGGGGTCAGTATGTATAGACGCCGCGGCCGGTCTTGCGGCCGAGCTGGCCGGCGGCGACCATTTCCTTGAGCAGCGGGCAGGGCCGGTATTTGGAGTCGCCGTACTCCTCGAGGTACACGTCCATCACCGCCAGGCACACGTCCAGGCCGATCATGTCGGCCAGGGCTAGCGGGCCGATCGGCTGGTTGGTGCCGAGCTTCATGCCGGCGTCGATGTCCTCGGCCGTCGCGATGCCTTCGGCCAGCACGAAAAAGGCTTCGTTGATCATCGGCACCAGGATGCGGTTGACCACGAAACCCGGCGCGTTCTTCACGGTGATCGGCGACTTGCCCAGCGCCACCGACAGCGCCTTCACCGCGTCGTGCGTGGCGTCGCTCGTGAGGTACCCGCGGATGATCTCCACCAGCGCCATCATCGGCACCGGGTTGAAGAAGTGCATGCCGATGAAGCGGTCGGCGCGCGAAGTGGCTGCCGCCAGCTTGGTGATCGAGATCGACGAGGTGTTCGACGCGATGATCACCTCGGGCGCGAGCATCGCATCGACCTGCTTGAGGATTTTCAGCTTGAGCTCGTAGTTCTCGGTGGCCGCCTCGATCACCAGCTGCGCGCCTTTCAGGTCTTCGTAGTTCGTCGAGCCCTGGATCAGCGCCAGCGCCGCGCTCTTCTGCTCGGCCGTCAGCTTTTCCTTCTTGATCAGCCGGTCGAGGCTGCCGCTGACCGTGGCCAGGCCCTTGTCGACGGCGGCCTGGGCGATGTCGACCATCACGACCTTCACGCCAGCGACCGCGCAGGCCTGCGCGATGCCGTTGCCCATGGTTCCGGCGCCGATGATGCCGATGGTTTGAATGCTCATGAAAATGCTCCTTGCAGCGAATTGAAATGGGGCGCGCGGCGTGCCTGCGCCATGGCGGTCATTGTGTCGCAGCGGGGCTCGCAAACGCTGTGCCGCAGCCGACACCGCGGGTGGAGCGGCGGGCGGTAGGACGGGTGGATTAAAGTGCCCGGTTTTCCAGTCCCCTCGGAGCGCTTTTCATGACGACCCCCCTCGGCACCCCCCTGTCCCCCCACGCCACCCGCGTGATGCTGCTCGGCTCCGGCGAGCTCGGCAAGGAGGTGCTGATCGCGCTGCAGCGCCTCGGCGTCGAAACCATCGCTGTCGACCGCTACGAGAACGCGCCCGGCCAGCAGGTCGCGCACCATGCGCGCACCATCACGATGAGCGACCCGGCGCAGCTCAAGGCGCTGATCGAGGCCGAGAAGCCGCATCTGGTGGTGCCTGAGATCGAGGCCATCGCCACGCCGATGCTGCAGGAGCTCGAAAGCGCCGGCGTCGTCCGCGTGATCCCGACCGCCCGTGCGGCCCGCCTCACGATGGACCGCGAAGGCATCCGCCGCCTGGCCGCCGAGACGCTGGGCGTGCCGACCAGCCCCTACAAGTTCTGCGATTCGCTCGAAGAGCTGCAGGCCGCCATCGATGCCGGCATCGGTTACCCCTGCATCGTCAAGCCGGTGATGAGCAGCTCCGGCAAGGGCCAGAGCAAGATCGACGGCCCGGCCGACGTGAAGAAGGCGTGGGACTACGCCATGGCCGGCGGGCGCGTGAGCCACGGCCGCGTGATCGTCGAAGGCTTCATCGACTTCGACTACGAGATCACCTTGCTGACCGTGCGCGCGCTGGATGCCAAGGCTTCTGTGCAGACGCAGTTCTGCGAGCCCATCGGCCACGTGCAGGTCAGCGGCGACTATGTCGAGAGCTGGCAGCCGCACCCGATGTCGCCGGTGGCGCTGAAGAAGGCGCAGCAGATCGCGAAGGCCGTGACCGACGACCTCGGCGGTCAGGGTCTCTTCGGTGTCGAGCTCTTCGTGAAGGGCGAGGAGGTCTGGTTCAGCGAAGTCAGCCCGCGCCCGCATGACACCGGCATGGTGACGATGGCGACGCAGTGGCAGAACGAGTTCGAGCTGCATGCCCGCGCCATCCTCGGCCTCCCGGTCGACACCACGCTCAAGAGCGCCGGTGCCAGCGCCGTGATCTACGGCGGCGTCGACGCCACCGGCATCGTCTTCGACGGCGTCGCCGAGGCGCTGCAGGTGCACGGCGTCGACATCCGCCTCTTCGGCAAGCCCGAGAGCTTCGTCAAGCGCCGCATGGGTGTGGCGCTGGCCCATGCCGCTGACATCGACACCGCGCGTGCGAACGCCAAGGAAGCTGCGTCCCGCGTGAAGCCCCACAAGGCATGAACATTCGCGCCCGCGCAAAGTAGAAAGCCGCCCTCGGGCGGCTTTCTTGTTCGTGAGACACCGCGGAACCGGCTTTGCCGGGCCGTAGGTGTCGCCCCCGGAAGGGGGAGGGCGCTGCCACACGCAGTGGGCAAGCCTTCGGGGGAGAGCCTATTCTTCGACGAACGCTTCCTCGCGTTTTGCCTTGATCGACGGCAGCAGCACGATGCCCAGCAGCAGGCACGCTGCCACCAGCAGGCCGGCCGACAGCGGACGCGTGACGAACACGCTCCAGGTGCCGCGCGACAGCAGCAGCGCGCGGCGCAGGTTCTCTTCCATCATCGGCCCGAGGATGAAGCCCAGCAACAGCGGGGCGGGCTCGGTCTTTAGCTTGAGGAAGACGTAGCCAATCACGCCGAAGATCGCGACCATCCACACGTCGAAGGTGTTGTTGTTGGTCGAGTACACGCCGACCGCACAGAACAGCACGATGGCCGGGAACAGGAACTTGTAGGGCACCGTCAGCAGCTTGATCCACATGCCGATCAGCGGCAGGTTCAGGATCACGAGCATCGCGTTGCCGATCCACATCGAGGCGATCAGGCCCCAGAAGAGTTCCGGGTTGCTGGTCATCACCTGCGGGCCCGGCTGGATGTTGTGGATGGTCATGGCACCGACCATCAGCGCCATCACGGCGTTGGGCGGGATGCCCAGCGTCAGCAGCGGGATGAAGGAGGTCTGCGCACCGGCGTTGTTGGCCGATTCGGGCGATGCCACGCCGCGGATGTTGCCCTTGCCGAAGGGCACTTCGCCGGGGCTCATCTTGATCTTCTTCTCGAGCGCGTAGGCCGCGAAGGCCGCCAGCAGGGCGCCGCCGCCGGGCAGGATGCCCAGCGCCGAGCCGAGCGCGGTGCCGCGCAGCACGGCCGGGGCCATGCGCTTGAAGTCGTCCTTCGTGGGGAACAGGCCCTTCACGTTGGCGGTGAACACCTCGCGTTCGTCATCGGGCTGCGACAGGTTGCCGATGATCTCGCCGTAGCCGAACACGCCCATGGCGATGACCACGAAGCCGATGCCGTCGGTCAGTTCCGGGATGTCGAAGCTGAAGCGCGCCACGCCCGAATTCACGTCGGTACCGACGATGCCCAGCAGCAGACCCAGCACGATCATCGCGACCGCCTTGAGCAGCGAACCCGAGGCCAGCACCACGGCGCCGATCAGGCCCAGCGTCATCAGCGAGAAGTACTCGGCGGGGCCGAACTTGAAGGCCAGCTCGGTCAGCGGCGGCGCGAACGCGGCCAGGATCAGCGTGCCGACGCAGCCGGCGAAGAAGGAGCCCAGGCCGGCCGCTGCGAGCGCAGGGCCCGCCCGGCCTTGCCGCGCCATCTGGTAGCCGTCGATGCAGGTGACCACCGACGACGACTCTCCCGGCAGGTTCACCAGGATGGCCGTGGTCGAGCCACCGTACTGCGCACCGTAGTAGATGCCGGCCAGCATGATCAGCGCCGACACGGGCGGCAGCGCGTAGGTGGCGGGCAGCAGCATCGCGATGGTGGCGACCGGGCCGATGCCGGGGAGCACGCCGATCAGCGTACCGAGAATGCAACCGACCAGGCAGTACAGCAGGTTGGTGAAGGTAAAGGCGACGCCGAAGCCGATCGACAGGTTGTGAAACAGTTCCATGGTGTGGGTCTCCTCAGCCCGAAATGAATGTGGGCCAGACCTGGATCTGCAACTTGAGCGCCCAGATGAAGGCGACGTAGCTGCCCACGGCGAGGATGGTGGCGAGCACCAGCACGTCGCGCAGCTTGAAGTGCTC
>CALRYR010000095.1:0-10556 GCA_943372425.1 Variovorax sp. YR752
GAACGCCTGGGCACGCCCGAAGGCGAACTGGCGCTGGCCGAGTGCGTGATCTATCTGGCCATCGCACCCAAGTCGAACGCCGTCTACCAGGCTTACAACGAGGTCAAGGCCTTCATCAAGAAGGACGGTACGCGCCCGGTGCCGATGCACCTGCGCAACGCGCCGACCAAGCTCATGAAGGAACTCGACTACGGCAAGGGCTACCGCTATGCCCATGACGAGGAGGGCGGCTTCGCCGCCGGCGAAAGCTACCTGCCCGACGGCATGGCGGCGCCGGGCTTCTACCGGCCTGTCGAGCGCGGGCTGGAGATCCGCATCGCCGAGAAGATGCGCGAGCTGCAGCGCCGCAACGAGGACGCGGCCGGGTAAGGGGCCGGGCCTGTCGCCCGCGTCTTTCAACGACATAGAACGCCTCGCCGTCAAGGGGTAAACCCCCTCCGGGCTTGCGCTTTGGCGCCCCGGACACGTGACTACAATCCCGCCCACAACTCGCCATGCGCCACATGCTGGCGGGTTTTTTGCTAGATGGGCTCTGCAGCGTCAACCCGGCGTTGCAGGGGAGTAAAGCACCTCGCAAAGGTGCCATCACATTAGGGAATCTTTATGGAAATCTTGCTGCAGCAGATCATCAACGGTCTGGTTCTCGGCAGCATGTACGCCTTGATAGCCTTGGGCTACACCATGGTGTACGGCATCATCAACCTCATCAATTTCGCCCATGGCGAGGTCCTGATGGTCGGCGCGCTGACCAGCTGGACGGTCATCGGCCTGATGCGCGATGCCATGCCGGGCGCACCCGGCTGGCTGATCCTGCTGCTGGCGTTGATCATCGCGTGCGTGGTCGCGGCCACGCTCAACTTCGTGATCGAGAAAGTGGCCTACCGGCCGCTGCGCAACAGCCCCAAGCTGGCGCCGCTCATCACGGCCATCGGCATGTCGATCCTGCTGCAGACGCTGGCGATGATCATCTGGCGGCCGACCAACAAGGCGTACCCCACACTGCTGCCGAGCGAATCGATCGTCGTCGGCGGCGCCTCGATCTCGCCCACGCAGATCATGATCCTGGTGGTCACGGCGATCTCGCTGGCCATCCTGACCTGGCTGGTGAACTACACCAAACTTGGCCGCGCGATGCGCGCCACCGCCGAGAACCCGCGGGTCGCCTCGCTCATGGGCATCCGGCCCGACATGGTGATCTCGGCGACCTTCATCATCGGTGCCGTGCTCGCCGCCATCGCCGGCGTGATGTATGCGTCGAACTACGGCATCGCGCAGCACGCCATGGGCTTCGGCCCGGGCCTCAAGGCCTTCACGGCGGCCGTGTTCGGCGGCATCGGCAACCTGGCCGGCGCGGTGGTCGGCGGCATTCTGCTCGGCCTGATCGAGGCCATCGGCGCGGGCTACCTGGGGGCGGTCACCGGCGGCGTGCTGGGCAGCCAGCACAGCGACATCTTCGCCTTCGTCATCCTGATCCTCACGCTCACCGTGCGGCCGTCCGGCCTGCTCGGCGAACGCGTGGCAGACCGAGCCTGAAGGGAGAGACGCCATGAAAAGCAAGAACCTCATCGTCTTCCTGATCGCAGCGGTCGCGCTGCTCGCACTGCCGCTGCTACTACAGACCCAGGGCAACGCCTGGGTGCGCATCGTCGACATTGCGCTGCTGTACGTGCTGCTGGCCCTCGGCCTGAACATCGTGGTTGGCTACGCCGGCCTGCTCGACCTGGGCTACGTCGCCTTCTTCGCCATCGGTGCCTACCTGTACGCGCTGCTCGGCTCGCCCCACCTGACCGAGACCTTCCCGGCCATCAAGGCGATGTTCCCGGGTGGTTTGCATGCGCCGCTGCTGATCGTGATTCCGCTGGCGCTGGTGCTGGCGGGCGTCTTCGGCGTGCTGCTCGGCGCACCGACGCTCCGCCTGCGCGGTGACTACCTCGCGATCGTGACGCTTGGCTTCGGCGAGATCATCCGCGTGTTCCTGAACACGCTCGACCACCCGGTCAACATCACCAACGGCCCCAAGGGGCTGGACGCGATCGAGCCGGTGCACTTCTGGGGGCTGAACCTCGGACGGCCGCTCAAGCTGGGCGACTACACGATCTCCTCGGTATCGCTCTACTACTACCTGTTCCTGGCGCTGGTGATCTTCACCGTGATCATTTCGCACCGCCTGCAGCTGTCGCGCATCGGTCGCGCCTGGATGGCGATCCGCGAAGACGAGATCGCCGCCAAGGCGATGGGCATCAACACCCGCAACATGAAGCTGCTGGCCTTCGGCATGGGCGCGAGCTTCGGTGGCGTGTCGGGCGCGATGTTCGCGTCCTTCCAGAGCTTCGTGTCGCCCGAGTCCTTCAGCCTGATGGAGTCGGTGATGATCGTCGCGATGGTGGTGCTGGGCGGCATTGGCCACCTGCCGGGCGTGATCCTGGGCGCGGTGCTGCTCGCAGCGCTGCCCGAGGTGCTGCGTTACGTGGCCGGCCCGCTGCAGTCGATGACCGATGGCCGGCTGGATGCGTCCATCCTGCGCCAGCTGTTCATCGCGCTCGCGATGATCGTGATCATGCTGGTGCGTCCGCGCGGCCTGTGGCCGTCGCCGGAGCATGGCAAATCGCTGCGCCGCAAGGGCGACGCCAAGCCCGGCACGCCGATCGAGGCACCGGGGGTCGACAGCCCCGCTGACGAAGTGCCGGGTTCACCCTCGCGCCCCATGTCGATCAACCCCTGAAACGGATGGAACCCCAGACCATGACTGAAACCATCCTCGAAGTCCGCGGCATCTCCAAGCGTTTCGGCGGGCTGCAAGCCCTGTCGGACGTCGGCATCAAGATCCAGCGCGGCCAGGTCTACGGCCTGATCGGCCCCAACGGCGCCGGCAAGACCACCTTCTTCAACGTGATCACCGGGCTCTACACGCCCGACAGCGGCACCTTCGAGCTGGCCGGCAAGCCCTACCAGCCGACGGCGGTGCACGAAGTGGCCAAGGCCGGCATCGCGCGCACCTTCCAGAACATCCGGCTCTTCGCGGACATGACCGCGCTGGAGAACGTGATGGTCGGGCGCCATGTGCGCACGCATTCGGGCGTGATCGGCGCCATGCTGCGCACCAGCGGCTTCAAGGCCGAGGAGGCCGCGATCGCCGACCGTGCGTACGAGCTGCTGGAGTACGTCGGCATCGCCAAGTTCGCCGACTACAAGGCGCGCACGCTGAGCTACGGCGACCAGCGCCGGCTCGAGATTGCACGCGCCCTGGCGACCGACCCGCAGCTCATCGCGCTCGACGAACCGGCCGCCGGCATGAATGCGACCGAGAAGGTGATGCTGCGCGAGCTCATCAGCCAGATCCGAAAAGACAACCGCACCATCCTGCTGATCGAACACGACGTGAAGCTGGTGATGGGCCTGTGCGACCGCCTCACGGTGCTCGACTACGGCAAGCAGATCGCCGAGGGCACGCCCGCGGAAGTGCAGAAGAACGAAAAGGTGATCGAGGCCTACCTCGGCACCGGAGGACACTGAGATGAGCGAAACGATCACTGCCACGGCACTCGCATCCACCGCCGCGACCGGCAAGACCCTGCTGAAGGTCAGCGGCCTGAAGGTCGCCTACGGCGGCATCCAGGCCGTCAAGGGCGTCGACTTCGAGGTGCGCGAGGGCGAGCTGGTGTCGCTCATCGGCTCCAACGGCGCCGGCAAGACGACCACGATGAAGGCCATCACCGGCACGCTGCCCTTCGTCGACGGCGACATCCAGTTCCTCGGCCGCAGCATCAAGGGCCGCGGCGCCTGGGACCTGGTGGGCGAAGGCCTGGTGATGGTGCCCGAGGGCCGCGGCGTCTTCACGCGCATGACCATCACCGAGAACCTGCAGATCGGCGCCTACATCCGCAACGACAAGGGCGGCATCGCGGCGGACATCGAGCGCATGTTCACGATCTTCCCGCGCCTGAAGGAACGCAAGGACCAGCTCGCCGGCACCATGTCGGGCGGCGAGCAGCAGATGCTCGCCATGGGCCGTGCGCTGATGGCGCAGCCCAAGGTGCTGCTGCTCGACGAACCCTCGATGGGCCTGTCGCCGATCATGGTCGACAAGATCTTCGAGGTGGTGAAGAACGTCTACGACCAGGGCGTGACCGTGCTGCTGGTCGAGCAGAACGCCAGCCGCGCACTGCAGATCGCCGACCGCGGCTACGTCATGGAGTCGGGCCTGATCACCATGACGGGCGACGCGAAGATCATGCTCAACGACCCGAAGGTCAGAGCCGCCTATCTGGGCGAATGAAAAAGCCGCCTCCGGGCGGCTTTTTCGATAGCGCAGGGTGCGCCGTCAGTCCACTTTCGCGCCCGTAGCCTTCACGACTTTCTCGTACTTCGCCAGCTCGCTCTTCATGAACGCGCCGAACTGCTCGGGCGTGTTCGACACCGGCTCCGCCAGCAGGGTGCCGAAGCGGGTCTTGGTCTCCGGCGCGTTCAGTGCCGCGACGAAGGCCTGGTTCAGCTTGGCGACCACGTCGCGCGGCGTGCCGGCCGGTGCCACCAGCCCCCACCAGGTGTCGATCGCGAAGCCCTTGAGCGTCGCGGCCACGGGCGGCACGCCGGGCAGGGCGCTGCTGGGCTGCGCGGTCGTCACGGCGATGGCCTTGAGCTTGCCCGAGCGGATGTTCGGCGCGGCGGTGGCCAGGTTGTCGAAGTTGAAGTCGACCTGGCCCGACAGCAGCGCGAGCTGCGCCGGGTTGCCGCCGTTGTAGGGGATGTGCACCGCGAAGATGCCGGCCTGCTGCTTGAACATCTCGCCGGCCAGGTGCCCGGCGCTGCCGTTGCCGCCGCTGCCGTAATTCAGCTTGCCCGGGTTGGCCTTGGCGTAGGCGATGAGTTCGGGCAGCGTGTTGATCTTCAGGCGCTGCGCGGCTTCGGCGTTCATCACCAGCACGTTCGGCACGCGGACCATCTGCGTGATGGGCGCGAAGTCGGTGGCCGCGTTGAAGGGCATCTTGCTGTAGAGCCATGGGTTGACAGCATTGGTGGCCGTGGCTGCGATGCCGATGGTGAGTCCGTCCGGCGCGGCCTTGGCCACCGCGTCGGCACCGATGTTGCCGCCGGCCCCCGGCTTGTTGTCGATGATCACCGTGCCGAGCGAATCCTTGACCCCTTCGGCCACGATGCGCGCCGTGACGTCGATCGGGCCGCCCGCGGCATAGGGCACGATCAGGCGGATCGGGCGCTGCTGCGCCAGGACGGGTGCTGTGCCGAGGGTGGCGAGCGTGGCGGCGGTGGCCAGCGTGGCCTTGAGGAAGTGTCTCGTCTTCATTGTTGTGGGCCGTTGCCGGCGTGGCTGAAAAAGAAAGGGGGACTCAGGGCAGGGCTTTGTCGGCCTCTGTCGTGAACGCGTCCGCGTAGAACTCGTCCTCGGGCAGGCCGGCCTCGGCCACGTAGTCGCGCTTGGCCGAATCGACGACGATCGGCGCGCCGCAGGCGTACACCTGGTGGCCCGACAGGTCGGCGAAATCCTCGAGCACCGCGCGGTGGACAAAACCGGTGCGGCCGGTCCAGTTGTCTTCAGGCACGGCGTTCGACACCACCGGCACGTATGTCAGGTTCGGCATCTCGGCCATCTGCGCGCGCAGCCAGTCGTCCATGTACAGGTCTTCCGGTCGGCGGCCGCCCCAGTACAGCGTGGCGGGCCGGTCGATCGCTTTGAACTTCATGTGCTCGATCAGCGCCTTGATCGGGGCGAAGCCCGTGCCCGAGGCCAGCATCACGATCGGCTTGTCAGAGTCCTCCCGCAGGAAGAAGCTGCCGTAGGGGCCTTCGATGCGCAGGATTTCCTTCTCCTTCATGGCGCCGAAGACATGGTCGGTGAACTTGCCGCCGGGCATGTGCCGGATGTGCAGCTCGATGCCGGTGCCCGGCTCGCTCAGCGTGTGCGGCGCGTTGGCCATCGAGTAGCTGCGGCGCGCGCCGTCGCGCAGGAGGAACTCGACGTACTGCCCCGCGTGGAACTGCAGCGGCTCGCCCGCCGGCAACTGCAGCCGCACCATCATCACGTCGTGAGACAGCTTCGACAGCGCTAGCACGCGGGCGGGCATCTTGCGGATCGGGAAGGCGCCCAGTTCGGTCACCTGGCGCGATTCGAGCATCACGTCGCTGGTCGCGGTGGCGCAGCAGGTCAGCACGAAGCCGGCGAGTTCTTCCTCGGCGCTCAGTGCCTTGCTCTGGTGCGGGCCGTGGGTGACTTCGCCCGAGAGCTTGCGGCACTTGCAGGAGCCGCAGGCACCGTCCTTGCAGCCATAAGGCAGGCCGATGCCCTGGCGGATGCCGGCCGCCAGGATGGATTCGTCGCCCTGGGCGATGAACTGCCGGCCACTGGGCTCGACGGTGACCTGGAAGCCGGCCAGGTGCGGGGGGGCGCTCGTCATGGGTATTCTTGGGGTTCGTCTCTGCGGGAAGCCTTCGATTTTGCCTTCAATCCACAACCCCTACGGCGCGCTGCCCGCGCGCTTCCGGCGGCAGCGCGTACTCATCGTCGGTTGCGGCGACGTCGGTCTGCGCGCGGCGTCCCTGCTGCGGGGCCGGGTGCAGGTGCTGGCGGTGACCTCGTCGCCCGAACGCGTGCCTGCGCTGCGTGCGGCCGGCGTGCGGCCGCTGGTGGCCGATCTCGATGCGCCCGCGAGCCTGCGCCGGCTGGCCGGCCTGGCCGACCGCGTGTTGCACCTCGCGCCGCCGCCCAACGTCGAAGGCGCCGGCTGGTGGCGCGACGCGCGCACCACCGCGCTGGTGCGGGCGCTGCGCCAGCGCTCGCTGCCGGCCGCGCTGGTCTACGGCTCGACCAGCGGCGTCTACGGCGACTGCGGCGGCGCGCGCATCGACGAGACGCGCGCCGTCCGCCCGCACACGCCGCGGGCGCACCGGCGCGTCGACGCCGAGCGCGCCGTGCGCTGGCTGGGGCGGGCGGGGGTGGCGACGCGCATCCTGCGCATCCCCGGCATCTACGCGCCGGACCGCACGGGCGGCACGCCGCGCGAGCGGCTGCGCAAGGGCACGCCGGTGCTGCGCCGCGAGGACGACGTCTACACGAACCACATCCACGCCGACGACCTGGCGCGCATCTGCGTGGCGGCGCTGTGGCGCGGCGGCACGCAGCGCGTGTTCCACGCGAGCGACGACACCGAGCTGAAGATGGGCGACTACATCGACCTGGCCGCCGACCTGTACGGCGTGCCGCGGCCGCCGCGCATCGCACGCGACGAGGCGCAGACGCAGCTGCCCCTGTCGCTGCTGAGCTTCATGGGCGAGTCGCGGCGGCTCGACAATGGGCGGCTCAAGCGGGAGCTGCGCGTGCGGCTGCGCCATCCGACCGTCGACAGTGGTTTGCGGGCCACTTTCTGACGACGGCGGCAGACATAATCCGTCCGGGCGTTTGCAAACAAATGTCTAAAACCCACAGTTCTCCGCATGCCCACGACGCAACTCTCCGTCTATTTCTTTCTGCAGATCGCCGTGATCATCACGGTCTGCCAGCTCGTCGGCAGGCTGGCGCAGAAGCTCGGGCAGCCGCAGGTGGTGGGCGAGATGATCGCCGGCGTCGCGCTGGGGCCTTCGCTGCTGGGCATGGCGTTCCCGGAGCTGCAGCGCGCACTCTTCCCGAAGGAGACGCTCGGCATGCTCTACGTCGGCGGCCAGCTGGGTGTGGGCATGTACATGTTCCTGGTGGGCACCGAGTTCCGCGCCGATCACTTCAAGAGCCGTTTCCGCAGCGCGGTCTCGGTGTCGGCCGCCGGCATCCTCGTGCCCTTCGTGCTGGCCTTCGCGCTGATTCCCTGGCTGCTCACCATTCCGGGGCTGTTCTCGGCCAAGGCGAAGCCGCTGGAGGCGGCGATGTTTTTGGGGGCGGCGATCGCGATCACCGCCTTTCCGATGCTCGCGCGCATCATCCACGAGCGCGGCCTGGCCGGTAGCTCGCTCGGCACCCTGGCGCTCACGGCCGGTGCGGTCGACGACGCGGCCGCCTGGTGCATCCTGGCGATCGTGCTGGCGAGCTTCGGCGGCCACTGGGGTGGCGCCTATGCGGCCATCGGCGGTGGCGTGGTCTACGCGCTTTTCATGATCTTCATCGGCTCGCGGCTGCTGAAGCGCCTGGCCCACCATGTGCGGCCGGATGCGCCGCTGAGCGCCACCATGCTGGCCACCGTGCTGGTGCTGTTCGCGCTGAGCGCCTTCGCGATGGACGCCATCGGCATCCACGCCGTGTTCGGTGGCTTCCTGCTCGGCGCGGTGCTGCCGCGCGGTGCGCTCACCGAGAAGCTGCGCGCGCAGCTGCAGCCCTTCGTCGTGGTCTTCCTGCTGCCGATGTTCTTCACCTACTCGGGCCTGAACACCCATCTGGCGGTGCTGCTGGAACCAGGCATCCTGGTGGCTGCGGTGGCGATCCTCGCGGCGTCGTTCTGCGGCAAGGGCATCGCCTGCTGGGCCGCTGCGCGTCTGTCGGGCGAGAGCAACCGCGACGCGATGGCCATCGGCTCGCTGATGAACGCGCGCGGGCTGATGGAGCTGATCATCATCAACATCGGCCTTCAGGCCGGTGTGATCGAGCCGGGCCTGTTCTCCATCCTGGTCCTCATGGCGATCCTCACGACGCTGATGGCCACCCCCCTGTTCAACTGGGTGACACGCGCACCCAAGCCTGCCGTTGTGCAGGCCCCTGTCTGAGCCGAGAAGAGCACCATGTCCCAGCTGACCGATTTCGAGTCCATGTTCGACCTGGCGCCGGTGTCGCTGTGGGTGGAAGACTTCAGCGCCGTGCGGCAGATCTTCGAGCGCTGGCGCGCCGAAGGCGTCGAAGACCTGATCGCCCATCTGCGGGCCGACCCGTCGCGCGTGGGCGAGTGCATGTCGTCGATCCGGGTGCTCAAGGTCAACCAGACCACGCTCGACCTCTTCGGCGCGGCCGACCACGCGGCGCTCGTCGCCGGCCTCGGCCAGATCTTCAGCGGCGACATGGCCGAGCTGATGACCCATGAGCTGAACCAGCTCTGGCAGGGCAAGCTGCTCTATGAGAACACGACGGTCAACTACACGCTCGACGGCCGCCGGCTCGACGTGCAGCTGCGCGTGCGCATCCTGCCTGGCCACGAGGCCACCTGGGAGCGCGTGCTGGTCTCGCTCGACGACATCACGGCGCGCATGAACGCCGTGCGCGAGCGCGAGGCCAGCGCGCAATACGCGCGCGGCCTGTTCGAGCATTCGCCGGTGTCGCTGTGGGTCGAGGACTTCAGCGCGGTCAAGAAGCTGCTGGACGACATCCGCAAGCGCGGCATCACCGACTTCAACACCTTCCTCAAGGTCCACCCGGAATTCGTCACCCGCTGCATCGAGGAGATCCGGGTGATCGACGTCAACCGCGAAACGCTGCGCATGTTCGCGGCCGACGACCGCCGCATGCTGCTCGACAACATCCCGCGCATCTTCCGAGACGAGATGCGCGACTCCTTCGCCGAGCAGCTGCAGGACCTGTGGGTCGGCAAGACGCTGCAGCACCGCGAGGTGACCAACTATTCGCTCAACGGCGAGCTGATCAACATCCACATGCAGTTCACCGTGCTCGAGGCGCACCTGCACGACTGGAGCATGGTGCTCGTGTCGCTGATGGACATCACGGCGCGCAAGAAAGCCGAGGCCTACCTCGAGTACCTGGGCAAGCACGACGTGCTGACGCAACTGCGCAACCGCACGTTCTACACCGAGGAACTCAACCGCCTGAACCGCAAGGGGCCGTGGCCGGTGTCGGTGCTGCTGATCGATCTCAACGGCCTGAAGCAGGTGAACGACGAGGACGGCCATGCGGCCGGCGACGCGCTGCTGCGCCGTGTCGGCGAGGTGCTCGGCCAGGCGGTCGAGAGCCCGTCGTGGCCGGCGCGTGTCGGTGGCGACGAGTTCGCCGTGCTGATGCCGGCCACCGACGAGCGCGGCGCCGAGACGGTGCGCGAGCGCATCCTGTCGATGGTCGACCTCAACAACCAGTTCTATGCCGGCCGCAGCGGCCACGTGCTGAGCTTGGCCATCGGCACCGCGACCTGCGAAGTGGGCGAGCCGCTCGAGAGCGCGCTGACGCGTGCCGACAAGGCGATGTACCGCGACAAGGCGCTGCACTACGAGACCCACGTGAAGCGCCGCGTGGATGATGTGCCGCACCCATCGTCGCCGGTCTGAGCCGACAATCCCCCCGTGCCGAATTCCTCCATGCTCGCCCGCACCCTGTCAGGTCACCTCACCATCTGCGAAGGGCAGATCCTGTGGGCCGACGAGGACGCCCATCAACTGCTGGGCTACGCCGTGGGGTCCCTGATCGACCTGCCGTTCTCCGACGTGTGCGCGAACGCGTCCGGCATCCCGGTGCCGGCACGGGGCGGCGTCGACGGCCCCGACCTGCTGCTGAAGGCCCACGATGGCAGCACGGTGCGCGTCGACGCGCGGGCCGAGCGCATGGACGAGTTCTGCGTGCTCTGGACCTTCAGCCCGGTGGCCCGCGGCGCGCGCGCCGGGCGGATCGACTTCCTGGCGCGCCA
>CALRYR010000096.1:0-10539 GCA_943372425.1 Variovorax sp. YR752
CTTCGTCAGCTCGGCGCCCGACTGCTTCTTGGCCTGCAGCTCGTGCATGTCCAGGTCGTCCATCAGGCTTTCCTTGGCCATCAGCGCGGCCTTCTCGGCCGTGCCGCCGATGCCGATGCCCAGCATGCCGGGCGGGCACCAGCCTGCGCCCATCGTCGGCACCGTCTTGAGCACCCAGTCGACGATGCTGTCGCCGGGGTTGAGCATGGCCAGCTTGCTCTTGTTCTCGCTGCCGCCGCCCTTGGCCGCGACGGTGACTTCCAGCTTATCGCCGGGCACGATCTCGGTGAAGATCACCGCGGGCGTGTTGTCCTTGGTGTTCTTGCGGTCGAACTGCGGGTCGGCCACGACCGAGGCGCGCAGCGTGTTGTCGGGGTGGTTGTAGCCGCGGCGCACGCCTTCGTTGATGGCGTCGTCCAGGCTGCCGGTGAAGCCGCCCCAGCGCACGTCCATGCCCACCTTGAGGAACACGTTCACGATGCCGGTGTCCTGGCAGATCGGGCGGTGGCCGGTCGCGCTCATCTTGCTGTTCGTCAGGATCTGCGCAATGGCGTCCTTGGCCGCCGGGCTCTGCTCGCGCTCATAGGCCTTCGCCAGGTGGGCGATGTAGTCGGCGGGGTGGTAGTAGCTGATGTATTGCAACGCGGCGCTGATCGACTCGATCAGGTCGGCCTGCTGGATCGTGGTGGTCATGGTGAGCATTTTTCTGCGGTGGGAATCAGAAATTATCTCGCACAGCCTCGCATGCCGCCGGGTGGGAGGCCGCAGCAGAGTGGCGGCTGTAGCATGCAGTTCCGGTCTTGCAGCCGCGAGGTCGGGATACTGATCAAAGGGAGAGAAAAAATGACATTTGAGCTACTCAGGACTCGCAAGGGTGCCTGCACAACACTCGTCTCAGTCCCGATTGAAGTCGTTGAGACACTCGATCTGGATGAGCGGTTGATAGCCGCAGGCAGCCGCACGGCCTTGTTCCATGTGTGCCGGGGCATTGAACATACGGGGGAGGCCAACTGATGCGAGCCAATCTCTATGGGAAGAGTCAGATCATTGTGGGCGACACGACTAGCCACGGCGGGGTAGTGCTTACTGGCAGTCCGACGAACACGTGGCACGGTATTCCGATTGCTCGAAAAGGCGACGTGGTTTCTTGTCCCAAATGCGCGCCCTTCAAATTTCAAATTGCCGAAGGCCTGGAAAATTGCACTGACACTGATGCGGCATTGCCGATTGCTGTGGAAGGCCACAAAACAACTTGCGGTGCCATACTGATGGCAGAGGCTGCGCCGGCAGCCGCAGTGCTTGCTGCGACATCTCTTATTGATGCGGGCAATAGACGTTCAATGAGCAAGTGCAGGCAATTGAAGGAGAATCGGAAAGTGCCCTGTCGGGAATTTTTTACTTTATCGAGTGCGAGAATGGCGCGACATTTTCGGGCGAAACCGATCGTGAAGGAAAATGTCCGAGAATAGCTGCGGACGGCGCACAGTCACTTAAAGTTTGGTTCGGTATTGCAGCCGTTCAGAAGATGAATGAGGCTGCCAGATGACAGAGCCTATAATTGCTGGAAGTGCAATCACAAATACGGTGCCGGAATCTGTCGCCAAGGTGCAGCATTCGGAACCGAAAGTTTATCTTGTTGGCAGGCTTGCGGCTCAATTTTTAGATGAAGTTAATATTGGCGGAAAGAAGATAATCCCAAGATTAGGTTTCGGCAGTCTTGGTCTTCTTGGAGGCGGGCGAAAAGAGGACTTGCATTTCACGCTGATCGTCAGTGATGCATATTCGGGAATTTTTGGGTTTGATGGCCAGCCATCGCTTGAGAAGGGAAGTCTTGGTTTTATAAGGACGGAATACTACCGCAACATCTTGCCTCGTGGAATCCTGGTTCAAATCGACATTGCACCGCCCGACGGAATGAGTCAGAGTTTGTTTGCGCAGAAGCTTGTGATGCACGCATATAGTTTTGCAAGCCATACCCTTGATTACTCCGCGCCTGAGCGGCTGATCGGCTCGACAATGGTCGCCGGCGAATACAATAGCAGCTCTTTCGTTTCGGGTCTTCTAAATAGTGTCATGGGCTACGTTCCAAGGATCGATGTGCCCGGTTATCAGACTCCGGGCTGGGAAATGCCAATTCCGGCCTCATATTTCAAAGGCGAGGCATTGCGATGAAAAGGGGGCGGTGGTCGATCGCTTTGCAATTTTTGCTTTGGTGTCTGCTGGCGCCGCCCTTTGTCTTGGTGGTTGGAGGTCATCCGGATTTGCCAAGGTTCACTTATGTTGTTCTTTTGATAGCGTTTGCTGTAGCCCTTTATTTTTTTAATTTCAAGTCTTCTGAGAATAAATATGAGGCGGCGGGAAAAATCTTAATTTATCTTTTGCTGATGGCGGTTTCCGTGGTGGTTGCAGGTTATGCTTATTTTTGGGCAATGTTTTACGTGGGGGTTATCAAAGGGATGTGACCTTCCGGGAAAGATGGCTTGGGGTGGTGGGTATCATGCTGAGACATAAACGTTTTTGGCATGTCACAACTTCTGTCATCTACTGGAATGCTCATGGAAACTTCAAACAGGGTACGTATCGAACGCGACACCTTCGGCCCCATCGAAGTCCCGGCCGACAAGCTGTGGGGGGCGCAGACGCAGCGCTCGCTGCAGAACTTCGACATCTCCGGCGAGACGCAGCCCAAGGAGATCATCAAGGCGCTGGCACAGGTGAAGCGCGCCTCGGCGGTGGTGAACCATGCGCTGGGCCTGCAGGACGAAAAGAAGACGCAGGCCATCGTGGCCGCGGCCGACGAAGTCATCGCCGGCAAGCACCCGGGCGAGTTCCCGTTGGTCGTGTGGCAGACGGGCTCGGGCACGCAGACGAACATGAACGTGAACGAGGTGCTGGCCAACCGCGCCAGTGAAATTCTCGGCGGCGAGCGCGGGGAAGGGCGCCTGGTGCACCCGAACGACGACGTGAACCGCAGCCAGTCGAGCAACGACGTGTTCCCGACGGCGATGCATGTGGCGGCGGTCGAGGCGCTCACGCACAAGCTCCTGCCGGCCATCGCCAAGCTGCGCGGCACGCTGGAGCAGAAGTCGGTCGCCTTCATGGACATCGTGAAGATCGGCCGCACCCACCTGCAGGATGCGACGCCGCTGACGCTGGGCCAGGAGTTCTCGGGCTACGTGGCGCAGCTCGCGCATGGCGAGGCGCATGTGCGCGCGGCGCTGCCGCATCTGAGCGAGCTGGCACTGGGTGGCACGGCGGTCGGCACCGGCCTCAATGCGCCCAAGGGCTACGCCGAACAGGTCGCGGCCGAACTGGCCAAGCTCACGGGCCTGCCTTTCATCACCGCGCCGAACAAGTTCGAGGCGATGGCCTCGGTCGATGCGCTGGTGCATGCGCACGGCGCGCTCAAGACGCTGGCCGCCAGCCTGATGAAGATTGCCAACGACGTGCGCTGGCTGGCCAGCGGCCCGCGCAGTGGCATCGGCGAACTGAGCATCCCCGAGAACGAACCCGGCTCGTCGATCATGCCGGGCAAGGTCAATCCGACGCAGAGCGAGGCGGTCACGATGCTGGCCGCGCAGGTCTTCGGCAACGACGTCGCCATCAACTTCGGCGGCGCCTCGGGCAATTTCGAGCTGAACGTGTTCCGCCCGATGGTGGCGCACAACTTCCTGCAGAGCGTGCGCCTGCTGGCCGACGGCATGGTGAGCTTCAACGACCACTGCGCCGTGGGCATCGAGCCCAACCGCGAGCGCATCACCGAACTGGTCCAGCGCTCGCTGATGCTGGTGACCGCGCTCAACACGCACATCGGCTACGACAAGGCCGCCTACATCGCCAAGAAGGCGCACAAGGAAGGCACGAGCCTGCGCGAAGCGGCCGTGGCGTCGGGCCACCTCACCGGCGAGCAGTTCGACCAGTGGGTGGTGCCCGAGAACATGACCGGGCGCTGAACGCGCGCGGCTTCGGGCGGCGCTACCGCGGGCCGGCCGCCAGCGCCTGCGTGATGCGCAGGAAGCGGTCGACGTCGGCCATCGTGTGGCAGTGCAGCGGCGAGATGCGTACCGCGCCCTCGAGGCCGAAGGACTCCAGCATCCGCTTCGAGTAGATGCTGTTCACGACCCGCTCGTAGACGGTGACGCCGCGCTGCGCGTACGCATGCACCGCCTGCGTGTAGTCGAGCGTGTCGAAGCCGATGCCGATGATCAGGTCGCGCTTCGTCAGGTCGGCGTGGTCGAGGAACACCTGCACGCCCTCCATCCGGCGCAGGCCTGGCACGACGTCGCTGCCGTCGAGCAGGCGCGCCAGCAGCGCGCGTTCGTGCAGTTCGATGTGTTCGATGCCCGTGGCGAAGAGCGCGCGTCGATCGCTCGCGGTCGAGAACTGGCCGCCGATCCAGCAGACGTAGTCGACGATCTCGGTGAGCACCGCGAATTGCCAGGGCGCCGAACTGCCCAGGTCCCAGAAGGCGGGCGGCTTTCCGCCGAGCTTGTGGTGCGGCAGCACGGCCGCGCGGTCGGAGACCCAGGCGATGCCGGAGCCGCGGCAGCCGAAGAATTTGTAGGGCGCGATGTTGATGCCGTCGACCGGCGTCTTCTGCAGGTCGATGAGGCCGTGCGGCGCATGCTGCACCGCGTCGACCACGATGTAGAGGTCGGGCTTCACGGCACGCGCGCGCCGCACGATCTCCTCGATGTCGAGCTTCGCTCCGGAGATGTTCGACGCGTAGATCACGTTGAGCAGCACTGTATCGGCATCGATCAGTCGAACGATCTCTTCGACATCCACGCCACCCGTCGTCGGGTTGCTTTTGGCGACCCGCAACTCGCGGCCGAGCCGCTGCGCGTACATCGACATCGCGTCGAAGGAGGAGGGATGCTCCAGCGCCGTCGTGACCATGTTCTTTCCAGGCACGTTCTCGGCGATGGCGCGCACCATGTCGAACATCGCGCCCGAGGCCGTCAGCGACGCGTACACGCTGCCGCCCCGCGCGTTGAGGATGATGCGGACATCGTCGACGGCTTTCGCCTGGATCGCCTTCAGATCCTCGGCGACGTCGTGGATGCGCTCCGCGTTGTCGGGGATGGCATCGATCTGCGCAAAGCGCTCGACCGCGGCTTTCAGGCGGAACGAGCCGCCCGCGTTGTCGAAGTAGAGGCGCTCGCGCCCTCGGTGGTCGTGGTCGACGTTCAGGAAGCGTTGCCGGATCTGCTGCTGCAAGGCATCGCTGAAAGGCAGGCCGTGGGGATGGTGGGGAGACATGTGGGTAGGTCGCGTCAGACGCCCTTGTTGTTCGGGTTCTGGAAGGCGTCGCGCACGGCGTCGGACATCGGGAAGTTCAGGTTCACGTTGCTCGGCGGGATCGGGCTGGTGAACCACTTGGCGTAGAGCTGGGCCATGTCGCCCGACTTCATCAGGTCGCCGACGGTCTGGTCGACCAGCGCCTTGAACTGCGGATCGTTCTTGCGCAGCATGATGCCGTAGGGTTCCTGGCGCAGCACCACGTCCTTGAGGATCGTGTATTCGCCCGGGTTCGGCGCGTTGGCGATCAGGCCGGCGAGTTGCACGTCGTCGAGCACGTAGGCCACGGCGCGGTCGCTGGCGAGCAGCAGGAACGCGTCCGCCGTGTCCTTGCCCGAGACTTCCTGCACGTCGATGTTCTCGGCCTTGCGGTAGCTGCGAAGCAGCTGGATCGAGGTGCTGCCGGTGACCGTCGCCACCGTCTTGCCACCCAGGTCGGCGAGCGACTTGATGCCCGAACTCTTCTTGACCGCAACGGTGATGTTCGTGACGAAGTGGCTCGGCGCGAAGTCGACCTGCTGTTGGCGCGCGACCGAGTTCGTGGTCGTGGCGCAGTCCAGGTCGACGGTGCCGTTTTGCATCAGCGGGATGCGGTTCGTCGACGTCAACGTCGTGTACTGCACGCGCAGGTTCGGCATGCTGAGCTTGGCCTTCACGGCATCGACGATCTTCAGGCAGATGTCGTTCGAAAAGCCGATGGGTTCGCTGGAACTGCCGAGCTTGTACGAGAAGGGGATGGAGCTGTCACGGCTGCCGATCTGGATCGTGCCGCTTGCCTTGATCTTGCTGAGCGTGTCGGAATCCTGGGCCGCGGCATTCGAGACGAGGAGGGCGGTGCTGAGGGCGATGGTGAGAGGCAGGCGGAAGTTCATGGGCATCTTTCAGGGAAGGCGTTGAAGAGCGGATGCCCAAATTCTGGAAGTGCCTATATATTTAAAAAAGCGATTTTTAGTGCTCGAATAAGATTGCTTAAAGTGATTTTCCTTACGCTGCCTGCACCGGCAACGCACCATGATGACCTTCAAGCAACTCGAGGCCCTGTTCTGGATCGCACAACTCGGCGGCTTCGGTCCGGCGGCGCACAAGCTGAACACCTCCCAATCTGCCGTGTCCAAACGCGTGCACGAGCTAGAGCGGTTGTTCGACACCGAGCTTTTCGATCGCAGTCTGCGTACCGCCCGGTTGACCGAGAAAGGCGAGGAGATGTTCGTGCTCGCCAAGAAGCTACTGCAGCAACGCGATGCCGCGATCGAGCAGTTCGGCAAGCCGGAGGTCATTGAGCGCCGGGTGCGCATCGGCGTCACGGAACTGACCGCGATGACCTGGCTGCCGCGGCTGGTCGGACTGATCCAGCAGCACTACCCGAAGGTCACCATCGAGCCCGATGTGGACGACAGCCTGTCGTTGCGCGACAAGCTGCTCGCGGACGAGCTCGACCTGATCATCGTGCCCGATGCTTTTGCCGACGCACGCATCCCGGGCAAGGCGATCGGCAAGGTGGAGAGCGCATGGATGTGCAAACCCGGGCTGGTGCCCGCGGCCGGGCCGGTGCGGCTGCACGAACTGGCGCGCTACCGGATGCTGGTGCAGGGCAATGCGTCGGGGACCGGCCGCCTGTACGACGCGTGGATGAAGGAGCGCGGGGTCGAGCCTGCCAACATCATCGTGGTGAGCAATCTGGTGGCGCTGACCGGGCTCACCGTGTCGGGCCTGGGGGTGAGCTACCTGCCACGGCAGTGCCTTGAGCCGCTGGTCGCCGCCGGCATGCTGGCAGTGCTGGAGGTGGTGCCGGCGCTACCGCCAGTCCCCTATGTGGCCATGCACAAGGGCGAGCACCGCAGTGCGCTGACCGCCTCGATCATCATGCTTGCGCAGTCCTGCTGCGACTTCACCAGGATCTTCCAAGCCGACGCGGACGACGCGGCTTAGCGCCTACCGGTCTCAGTGCTTTCCGCCGCCGGAGCCGGCCATCAGCTTGTCGGTGTACGCGATGGCCATGGCCGAGAGCAGGAAGGTGATGTGGATCACCGTCTGTGCGATCAGTACGCGGTCGGTGTAGTTGTCGGCGTTGATGAAGGTCTTGAGCAGGTGGATCGAGCTGATGCCGATGATGGCGGTGGCCAGCTTCACCTTCAGCACCGAGGCGTTCACGTGGCTGAGCCATTCCGGCTGGTCGCGGTGGCCTTCGAGGTCCATGCGGCTCACGAAGGTCTCGTAGCCGCCGACGATCACCATGATGAGCAGGTTGGAGATCATTACCACGTCGATCAGCGCCAGCACCACCAGCATGATCACCGTCTCGTTGAGTGCGGTGATCGGCGCATCGGTCTTGTAGCCGATGCTGCTGATCAGCGCCTGCAGGGCCGTCTGGCTTCCGAAAGCGGCCTCGACCAGGTGCAGCAGTTCGACCAGGAAATGCACGACGTACACGCCCTGCGCGATGATCAGGCCGAGATAGAGTGGTAGCTGCAACCAGCGGCTCGCGAAGATGAGCCGGGGCAGCGGCCGCATGGGCGAGGTGCGCCGGATGGCGGGCGGGTTCAGGGGATCGAAGGGGTCGGGGGTGGCCATCGGGGGGAGGTGAGCGAAAGAGCCCGGATTCTAGGGTCGGCCCGCGTCCGCTCGGTGAAGCCCTTGCGCCGTCGCTACCATGTCCGTCAGTCGTCCGTAAGTGCCGCGGCAGACATTACGCCCGCATTCCACCCCTGGCAGGAGACAACAATGAGCCAAGCATCGAACATCGAATCCGTCCTGGTCGAGAACCGGGTGTTTCCGCCCACGGCGGCCGTTGAGAAGGGCGCACGCATCAGCGGCATGGCGGCCTACGAGGCGCTGTGTGCCGAGGCCGAGAAGACGCCCGACGCCTTCTGGAGCCGCCTGGCCCGCGAAAACCTGGCCTGGACGAAACCCTTCACCCGCACGCTCGACGAGTCGAACGCGCCGTTCTATCGGTGGTTCGACGACGGCGAACTCAACGCATCGGCCAACTGCCTCGACAAGCACATGGGCACACCGGTCGAGCACAAGACCGCGATCGTCTTCGAGGCCGACGACGGTGCCGTCACCACCATCAGCTACCGCGACCTGCTCACGCGCGTGAGCCGCTTCGCCAACGCGCTCAAGGCCGAAGGCATCCAGAAGGGCGACCGCGTCATCATCTACATGCCGATGACCATCGAAGGCGTGATCGCGATGCAGGCGTGCGCGCGCATCGGCGCGACGCACAGCGTGGTGTTCGGCGGCTTCTCGGCCAAGGCCTTGCAGGAACGCATCATCGATGCCGGCGCGGTGGCGGTCATCACCGCCAACTACCAGTTGCGCGGCGGCAAGGAACTGCCGCTGAAGTCCATCGTCGACGATGGCATCGCGATGGGCGGCTGCGAATCGATCAAAAGCGTGCTGGTCTATGAGCGCACGCTGAGCGAGTGGCCGCGTGTCGATGGCCGTGACAAGAGCTTCACGGAAATGCTGAGCGCCATCGAGGGCCAGGACGAATGCGTGCCGGAGCCTGTGGGCGCCGAGCACCCGCTCTTCATCCTCTACACCTCGGGGTCTACCGGCAAGCCCAAGGGCGTGCAGCACGCCACCGGCGGCTACCTGCTGTGGGCCAAGCTCACGATGGACTGGACCTTCGACCTGCGCCCGGAAGACGTCTTCTGGTGCACGGCCGACATCGGCTGGATCACCGGCCACACCTACGTCGCCTACGGCCCGCTCGCGGCCGGCGCCACACAGGTGATTTTCGAGGGCATCCCGACCTTCCCGCACGCGGGCCGCTTCTGGCAGATGATCGAGAAGCACAAGGTGTCGATCTTCTATACGGCGCCAACGGCGATCCGCTCGCTCATCAAGGCGGCCGAATCCGACGAGAAGGTGCATCCGAAGAACTGGGACCTGTCGAGCCTGCGCATCCTCGGCTCGGTCGGCGAGCCGATCAATCCTGAAGCCTGGATGTGGTACCACCGGAACATCGGCCATGAGAAATGTCCGATCGTCGACACTTTCTGGCAGACCGAAACCGGTGGCCACGTCATCACGCCGCTGCCGGGCGCCACGCCGCTCGTGCCGGGCTCGTGCACGCTGCCGCTGCCGGGCATCGCGGCGGCGATCGTCGACGAGACCGGCAAGGACCTGCCCAACGGCGCGGGCGGCATGCTGGTCATCAAGCGCCCGTGGCCTTCGATGATCCGCACCATCTGGAACGACCCCGAGCGCTTCAAGAAGAGCTACTTCCCCGAAGAGATGGGTGGGACGATCTACCTCGCCGGCGACGGTGCGGTGCGCAGCGAAGACCGCGGCTACTTCCGCATCACCGGCCGCATCGACGACGTGCTCAACGTGTCGGGCCATCGCCTGGGGACGATGGAAATCGAATCGGCCCTGGTCGCCAAGACCGACCTGGTGGCCGAGGCCGCCGTGGTCGGTCGTCCCGACGACGTGACGGGCGAGGCGGTCTGCGCCTTCGTCGTGCTCAAGCGCGGCCGCCCGGCCAGCGACGAGGAGGCGAAGAAGATTGCGACCGAACTGCGCAACTGGGTCGCCAAGGAGATCGGGCCGATCGCCAAGCCCAAGGACATCCGCTTCGGCGAGAACCTGCCGAAGACGCGCAGCGGCAAGATCATGCGCCGTCTGCTGCGTTCGATCGCCAAGGGCGAGGCGATCACGCAGGACACCTCGACGCTCGAGAACCCGGCCATCCTCGACCAGCTCGGCAAGGCTTTCTGAAGAACGCCGTCCGCGCGCGGCGTCGGTGTCCGACAGAGGCGCCGGCGCCGATGCGCTACAACCTCCCCTTCGACACAACGGTCTTCGGGAGAATCACATGGGAATAAGAACAGGCGTCCTGCTTTTCGTGGTGCTGATCATTGCAGCACTCGCCGCGCTCAACTGGGGCACGCTCGCCACGCCGACGCTGATGTCGCTGGGCTTCATGCAGGTCACCGCGCCGCTGGGCATGATCATGCTGGCGCTGACGGTGCTGCTGGGCATCCTCTTCATCGCCTATGTGATCTACCTGCAGAGTTCGGTGCTGCTGGAGACGCGTCGCCACACCAAGGAAATGCAGGTGCAACGCGACCTCGCCGACAAGGCCGAGGCGTCGCGCTTCACCGAGCTGCGCAACTTCCTGGAGGCGCAGGAGAACACCCACATGAGCCGCAACGCCGAGCGTCACGCGGCGCTGATCGCTCGCGTCGAGCAGTTGGAAAACACGTTGGCCGCGCACGTCGGCCAATTGGA
>CALRYR010000097.1:0-10530 GCA_943372425.1 Variovorax sp. YR752
GGCCGGTGCTCGACCAGCTGGTCCAGAAGCTCGGCGAGACCGCGGCGTTCTATGTTCGTGAAGGCAGCCATCGCATCTGCCTCTACCGCCGCTTCGCGTCGAGCGCCATCGGCCACCACGTCGAGGAAGGCGCCGAGCTGCCTCTCGATCGCGGGGCCAGCGCCCACGTGCTGATGGCCTACACCGGCGGCACCGGCAAGAAGTACGACGCCATCCGGCGCGAAGGCGTCTATGTCTCGTACGGAGAGCGCAACCCGGATGCGAACGCCGTGGCCGTTCCCGTGTTCGGATCCGGCGAGGAGTTCCTCGGTGCGATCAGCATCATCGGCCCCACCAACCGGCTGGTCGGCACGGCCATCGACGACAGCATCCCGGTGCTGCGCGACGCTGCCGCGAAGCTGCTGCGCAGCCTGCGCGGGCGATAGCCGACGCGCCCTCGCCTACTTCGGCACCAGCGACTTGTCCTTCAGCGCCTTGCCCAGGCGCGCGTAGAGCGCCGTCTCCTGGTCGATCAGTGCCGCGAAGGAGACCGGCGTGCTCTGCGCCACCGGCGTCATGCCGATCAGCGCGAGCTGGGTTTCATAGGCCTTCGACTTCACGAGCGAGTCGAGCGAGGTGTTGATCTTCGCCACCACGTCGTCGGGCGTGCGCGACGGCACGAAGAGCCCGACCCACGCATCGAAGCTGAAGTTCGGCAGGCCCGACTCGATGAAGGTCGGCACGCCCGGCAACTCCGGATCGCGCTTCGGCGACGCGATGGCCAGCGCGCGCACCTTGCCGGCCTTGATGTGCGGCAGCACCGACCCCAGGGTCGCGAACGACAGGTCGACGTGACCGGCGATCAGGTCGACCATGGCCGGCGCAGCCCCCTTGTACGGCACCGGCGTGATGCGGGTGTTGGTCAGCTGGCCGAAGAGTTCGGTCGCCAGCAGCGGCGAGGCACCCGGCGCTGCGGAGTTGTACTTGTTGGGCTGCTTGCGCAACTGCTCGACGAACTCGGCATAGGTCTGCGCCGGGAAGTCGTTGCGCACGACCAGCACTGTCGGCGCGATCGCGACCGAGCGCACGGGCTTGAGTTCGGTGCGCGCATCGAACCGGACGTCGTCCATCACCGCGGGGTTGATGGTGATGTTCACGCTCGCGATCAGGCTGGTGTAGCCGTCGGCCGGCGACTTGATCACCTCCGCGGTTGCGATGTTGCCCGCCGCGCCGGCCCGGTTGTCGACCACGAAAGGCTGCTTCAGGTCTTCGTTCAGGTGTTTCGCGACCAGGCGCGCGACGTTGTCGGTCGGGCCGCCAGGCGAGAACCCGACCACGACGCGCGATGCGCGGCTGGGGAAGTCGGACTGCTGCGCCTGCACCGACGCCACCGGGACGAGCAGGGCGACGCATGCAGCGGCCAGGGACAGGAGCTTCGAGGTTGTCATCGGACTTCTTTCTTGGATGGGTCAAGGTGTGTCGGCGCGTCGAGCGGATCACGGCGGATCGTGACGCTGCCCCGATTCGCCATCTCTTCGATCTCCTCCGCGCCGTAGCCCACCTCGCGCAGCAGCGCCTCGGTGTGCTCGCCCAACAGGGGCGGCTGCAGCCGGATGCCCGGGCGCTGTCCGCCGAGCGTGAAGGGCATCAACGGCACCTTCGATGCGCTGCCGTCGTTCATGCGCACCGGCGCCAGGCCGCCGGTCGCGTTCAGGTGCGGATCGTCGAACAGGTCCTGCGGCCGGGTGATGGGGGCGAAGGGCAGTTCGTTCTTCTCGAACACCGCGCTCAGTTCGGCGGCGCTGGTGTCGGCCAGGTGCGAGCGCAGGATGGGCATCATCCATTCGCGGGAACGCACGCGGTCGTTGTTGGTCGCCAGGCGCGGGTCGGCGTGCAGTTCCTGCAGGCCGAACGCCTGGCAGAAGATGGCCCATTGCTTGTCGCTCACGACGGCCAGGAAGATCTGCTCGCCGTCCTTCACCGTGAACACGTCGTAGATGCCCCAGGCCGAGATGCGGCTGGGCATCGGGTCGGCCGGCTTGCCCGTCGCCGCGAACTGCATCATGTGCTGGGCGACCAGAAAGACGTTGTTCTCGAACAGGGCCGACTGCACCTCGCAGCCCTCGCCCGTCAGCTCGCGCTGGCGCAGCGCGGCCATCGCACCGATGGCGCCGAACATGCCGCCCATGATGTCGTTCACGCTGGTGCCCGCACGCAGCGGGTCGCCGGCGCGGCCGGTCATGTAGGCCAGGCCGCCCATCATCTGCACCACCTCGTCGAGGGCCGTGCGATGGTCGTACGGCCCGGGCAGAAAGCCCTTGTGGCTGACATAGATGAGGCGCGGGTTGAGCTTCTTGAGCGTGTCGTAGTCCAGGCCCAACTTCTTCATCGTGCCGGGCTTGAAGTTCTCGCTCACGATGTCGGCGCTGGCGACGAGCTTGAGCGCGGCCTCCAGGCCTTCGGGCTTCTTCAGGTCGAGCGCGATGCTCTTCTTGTTGCGGTTGAAGGTGGGGAAGAAACCCGCGCCCGAGCCGAGCAGGCGGCGCGTGTCGTCGCCGGCGATCGGCTCGACCTTGATGACCTCGGCGCCCAGGTCGCCCAGCAGCAGGCCGCAGGTCGGGCCCATGACCATGTGGGTGAATTCGACGACGCGGATGCCCGTGTAGGGCAGTGGGGTGGGCTCAGACATGCTTCATTTCCTTGGCGGATCCCTTGGCGAACCCTTTGGGCAAACCGGCCTCGGGCGTCATGCCGTACACCGGCTCGCCGGGCAGCCCAGCCATCAGCGGCGCGCGCGCCGCGATCAGTCGCTCGATGTCGATGCCGGTGCGCACGCCCATGGCCTCGAACATGAAGACCAGGTCTTCGGTGACGACGTTGCCGGACGCGCCCGGCGCGTAGGGGCAGCCGCCCAGGCCGCCGAGGGAGGCGTCGAAGGTGCGCACGCCCTCCTCGTAGGCCGCCAGGCAATTGGCCAGGCCGAGCCCGCGGGTGTTGTGCATGTGGGCGGCGCCGGCGTGGACGCCGATCTCCGCACGCAGTCGGCGGAACAGGCGGCGCACCTGCGCCGGGTTGGCGTAGCCGACAGTGTCCGACAGGCCCGCCTCGTCGGCGCCGGCCTCGATGCACTGCGCGGCCAGGCGGATGACCTCGTCTTCGGGCACCTCGCCCTGCAGCGTGCAGCCGAAGGCGGTCGACAGTCCGGCCTCGAAGCCGACGTGCGGCGCGCGTTCGCGGCGCAGCGCGGCGATGGCGCGCACCTCCTCGACCATCTGCTCGCGCGTCTTGCGCACGTTGGCGAGCGAATGCGCCTCGCTGGCCGACACCGGCACGGTGAGCTTGTGCACGCCCGCGGCCAGCGCCGCCTCGGCGCCGCGCAGGTTGGGCACCAGCGCCATCACGATGAGGCCGGGCAAGGTGATCGCGTGGCGCACCACCTCGGCCGCATCGGCCATCTGCGGCAGCAGCCGCGCAGGCACGAAGGACGCGACCTCGATCTCGCGCACGCCGGCGGCGTGGAGCGCGTCGATCCAGCGCAGCTTGTCCGCCGTGGGCATGGTGCCCTTGACCGATTGCAGGCCGTCGCGCGGGCCGACTTCGCTGATGAGGACGTCAGTGTTCAATGAAGGGCTCGTCGACGGCATGAGGGAGATCGATTCGCGAATGTCATGGATATTCTGTTAGACAGAATTTATTTTCTTCAGACAGAATAATAGGACCGACGACTGTCTGCGTCAATCGAAGTCGCTTCGAGCGTCGTCCATGCGGCAGAAATTCAGTCCTGTCAGAAGGCAGACCGGGTGATCAGCACCAAGCCGCGTCGCGCGCGGCACGCTCGCTAGAATCCGTTGCCCTGGGTTGTGCCGCCATCGCTTCACGGAGCCAGCGGCGGTTTTTTCTGGGCACCACAAAGGGTGCATCCTTCACCAAACCCTATTCTTTTCATACAAAACACCGGGTTAGGACGCCGATGAAAATCACCACCTGGAACGTCAATTCCCTCACCGCCCGTCTGCAGCATGTGCTCGACTGGCTGATCGCCAACCCGGTCGACGTGCTGTGTCTTCAGGAACTGAAGATGAGCGATGACAAGTTCCCGCTCGATGTGTTGAAGGAGGCCGGCTATGAAGCCGCGGTGTTCGGCCAGAAGACCTACAACGGTGTCGCGATCCTGAGCCTCGCGCCGATGCGCGACGTGGCGAAGAACATCGGTGGTTTCAGCGACGAGCATTCGCGCGTCATCAGCGCCACCATCGATACCGCGAACGGCCCGCTGCGCATCGTCAACGGCTACTTCGTCAACGGGCAGGCACCGGGCAGCGACAAGTTCGCCTACAAGATGCGCTGGCTCGACGCCCTGCGCGACTGGCTGCGCGCCGAGAAGGCCGCACACCCGAACCTCGTGCTGCTGGGCGATTTCAATGTCGCGCCCGAAGACCGCGACAGCTTCGATCCCGAAGGGCTGCGCGAGACCATCCACCACACGACCGAAGAACGCGAACACTTCAAGGCGCTGCTGGGCCTGGGCCTAACCGATGCGTTCCGGCTGTTCGATCAGCCCGAAAAGAGCTTCTCGTGGTGGGACTACCGCATGCTGGGCTACCAGAAGAACCGCGGCCTGCGCATCGATCACATCCTGGTGAGCGAACCGCTGGTGCCGCGCGCGGTGGCCTGCAGCATCGACCGGGTGCCGCGCAAATGGGAGAAGCCCAGCGACCACGCGCCCGTCACGCTGGAATTGGCTCAGGCGGCCTGACGGCATGCGCATGATGGCATCGACAGCGACCCGTGTGCTGATGCTTTCGGCGCTGCTCGCCGTGCTGGCGGGCTGCACATCGACCAAGTCCGGCGCACCGGCCGAGGCGTCGGCCTCGTCGTCCAGCGAAAAGACAGCGGCGGACGAATTGCCGGGCCGTAGCGACGTGGCCGAGGTGCGGCTGATCACGGCGCAAACGCCCGCAGTTCGCACGTATCGGAAGATCGGCTCGGGCGCGATCTACAAGGCCTACCCGACCCGCATCCACAAAGGCAAGATCCCGCCACTCGTGTACGCCGTGGTGGTGGTCGAAACCGACATCGACGCAACAGGCAAGGTGGTGAACGTGGCCTTCAGTCGCACGCCGAGCCACGCACCGGAAGTGCCGCCGATGATCGCCGAGCTGATCCGCAAGGCATCGCCGCTGCCCAGCCCCGGGCGGCTGGGCGCGCACACCTACGTCGACACCTGGCTGTGGGACAAGAGCGGCACCTTCCAGCTGGATTCGCGCACGCTCGGGCAGCGCGACCGTTAGGCCGCGGCACCCGCGCTCACAACCCTCACTCCAGGCCGAGTTCCTGGATCTTGCGGGTGATGGTGTTGCGGCCGATGCCGAGCTTCTGCGCGGCCTCGATGCGACGGCCGCGCGTGTTGGCCAACGCAGTCAAAATCAGCCGCGATTCGAATCGGCGCGACAGCGCGTCCCACACGTCGGTGCGGCCTGCCGCCAGAAGGTTCTGCGCCTCGAGTTCGAGACCACTTTCCCAGCCCGTCGCGGCGCCGCCATCGACGATTGCAGCGGGGACGGCCAGCGCCGGGGCCGACGTGGGCAACGTCACCGGCGATTCGAGCTCATGCACGGATGCGATCACGGGTGCCGCAGCCGGCGCATGCGCCACCAGCGACGGCGCCTCGCCCGCCGGGACGGCCATCACCTCGGGGGGCAGGTCCTTGGCCTCGATCAGTTGCGCCGGCGCCATCACGGTGAGCCAGTGGCAGATGTTCTCGAGCTGGCGGACGTTGCCCGGGAAGGCGAAGGTGGCGAGCTGCGTGAGTGCGGCGTCGGAAATGCGCTTGGGTTCGACACCCAGTTGCTTGGCGCTCTGCTGCAGAAAGTGCCGCGTGAGCGCAGGCACGTCTTCGCCGCGCTCGCGCAGTGCCGGCAGGCGCAAGCGGATCACGTTGAGGCGGTGGAACAAGTCCTCGCGGAAACCACCGACCTTGACGCGCTGTTCGAGGTCCTGGTGGGTGGCGGCGATGACGCGCACGTTGGCCTTGACCGAGTTGTGGCCGCCCACGCGGTAGAAATGGCCGTCGCTCAGCACGCGCAGCAGACGCGTCTGCAGGTCGAAGGGCATGTCACCGATTTCGTCGAGGAACAGCGTACCGCCCTCGGCCTGTTCGAAGCGGCCGCGGCGCATGGTCTGTGCGCCAGTGAAGGCGCCGCGCTCATGGCCGAAGAGTTCGCTCTCCAGCAGATCCTTCGGGATCGCCGCGGTGTTGATGGCCACGAAGGGCCCGTTGGCGCGGGGCGAATGCTTGTGCAGCGCGCGCGCGACCAGTTCCTTGCCGGACCCCGATTCGCCGGTGATCAGCACGGTGACGTTGCTTTGCGACAGGCGGCCGATGGCGCGGAACACGTCCTGCATCGCCGGGGCCTGGCCGAGCATCTCGGGCGCGGCCTGCATGCGTTCTTCAGCCACTTCCTCGCGCTGGCTTTCGTCGACGGCGCGGCGGATGAGTTCGACGGCACGCGGCAGGTCGAAGGGCTTGGGCAGGTACTCGAAGGCGCCGCCCTGGAAGGCCGACACGGCACTGTCGAGGTCCGAGAAGGCGGTCATGATGATGACCGGCAGGCCAGGGTGCTTGGCCTTGATCTTGTCGAGCAGGTCGAGGCCGGAGCCGCCCGGCATGCGTATGTCGCTGACCAGCACCTGCGGGCCTTGCTGGTCGTCGTCGGCAGCGACTTCCAGCGCCGCCAGGACTTCGCGCGTGTTGGTGAAGCTGCGCGTCGGCAGGTCTTCACGCAGCAACGCCTTTTCCAGCACGAAGCGGATGGATTGGTCGTCGTCTACTATCCAGATCGGCTTCATGCAGCTCCTTGTCGCCTTGCTGCTACGGCAGCGGTATCAGTATCTTGAAATCGGTCCGGCCGGGCACGCTGTCGCACTCGATCACGCCGTGGTGCTGCTGTACGAAGGTTTGCGCCAGCGTCAACCCCAGGCCGGTTCCGCCGTCCCTTCCCGACACGAGCGGGTAGAAGATGCGGTCCTTGATGGTGTCGGGCACGCCCGGTCCGTTGTCGATGACATGCAATTCCAGTGCCAGTCGATACCACTGCTTGTTGAAGATCACCTGACGCGCGATGCGCGTCTTGAAGGTGATGCACGCATCGCCCGCGGCGCGGCGCTCGGCCAGGGCCTGCGCAGCGTTGTGCGCGATGTTGAGCGTGGCCTGGATCAGCTGCTCGCGGTCGCCCCGGAACTCGGGGATCGACGGGTCGAAGTCGCGGTCGATGTGCAGGTCGCGCGGAAACTCCGCGAGGATCACCGAGCGCACCCGCTCGCAGACCTCGTGGATGTTCACGTCGCCCACCACGTGCGGCCGACGGTGCGGCGCCAGCAGGCGGTCGACCAGTGACTGCAGCCGGTCGGCCTCGTGGATGATGACCTGCGTGTATTCGATGAGGTCGCGCGACTCGACTTCCATCTGCAGCAGCTGCGCCGCGCCGCGAATGCCGCCCAGCGGGTTCTTGATCTCGTGCGCCAGGTTGCGGATGAGTTCCTTGTTGGCCTGCGCCTGGTCCAGCAGGCGCTCTTCGCGGTCTTGCCGCACCTGCTGTTCCAACGGTGACAGCTCGACGATCAGCTCGCCCACCTTGTCGCTCTGCGCGAGCGTCACCTGCACCGGCATCAGCTCCTGGTGGTTGACGCGCCGCAGCATCGCCTCGTAGCGCAGCGTGGCGAAGTCGTTGCTGCGCGCGCCGTCGATGGCCGTGCGCAGCACATGCGGCTCGTGGAAGCAGGCGCCGAACTGCGAGCCTTCGAGCGTGCGGCGCGAGGTGCCGAGCACGTCTTCGAGCGCCGCGTTGGCGAACAGCACCGCCCCGTCGGACTTGACCACCGCGATGAGCGTGGCAAGCAGGTCGAAGGGCTGGAAGCGCTTGGGGGAGGACGTGGTCTTGCCGAAGGCCATGTCAGGGGGTGGTAGGCGGCAGGCGGCCGAGCTCGCGGCGGATGCCGGCGATGTCGCTCTCGTTGCGGGCGATCTCCGCCTTCATCTCGCTCACGCGGTCGAGGTACTTCTGATAGTTGCGCGACTCGGCACCCTGCTTCTCGGGCTCGCCGTTGTTGTATTCCTTGATCAACTCGGCCTGGCGGGTCTCCGCCTTGCGCAGCTCGGACTGCAGCACCGAACGCGCCTCGCCATCACGGGCGCGCTGGTCGGTGCCCTCGACGCGCGGGCTGCCGGCCGGTGCGCGCGATGCACCACTGCCGCTGCTGGCGACGCTGCCGCCCGAGCCCGCCGGGCGCGGCGTCTGGACGACCGTGACGTTGCCACCTTCCATCACCTTGCATCCGCGCTTCTGCGCATCGGCCGCGTTGTTGGTGTATTCGTTGCCGCAGCGCCAGACGCGCTCCTGCGCGTGCGCCGACAGCGTGGCCAACGAGGCGATGAGCGACAAGACAATTAATGAAGTCTTCATGGTCCTGTGAGGAGATGTACGCAGACTGCGGATTCTCATGCAATTCGAGCGGCGTTCCGGCGAGCCGTTCCCCTCCAACGAAAAAGGACGGCCGAAGCCGTCCTTTTTGAGCGTTGCGCCGAAGGCCCGAAGGCCTGCGATCACAGCGAGTAGTACATGTCGAATTCGACCGGATGCGCAGCCATGCGCATGCGCGTGACTTCCTGCATCTTCAGCTCGATGTACGCGTCGATGTACGAATCGGTGAACACGCCACCCTTGGTCAAGAAGGCACGATCCTTGTCCAGATGCTCCAGCGCCTGGTCGAGGCTGTGGCACACGGTCGGGATCAGCGCGTCCTCTTCCGGCGGGAGGTGGTACAGGTCCTTCGTCGCGGCTTCGCCCGGATCAATCTTGTTCTCGACACCGTCGAGGCCGGCCATCAGCAGCGCGGCAAAACCGAGGTACGGGTTCATCAGCGGATCGGGGAAGCGCGCTTCGACGCGGCGGCCCTTGGGGTTCGCCACGAACGGGATGCGGATCGAGGCCGAGCGGTTCTTGGCCGAGTAGGCCAGCTTCACCGGGGCTTCGAAGCCAGGCACCAGGCGCTTGTAGCTGTTGGTGCCGGGGTTCGTGATGGCGTTCAGGGCACGGGCGTGCTTGATGATGCCGCCGATGTAGTGCAGCGCGAATTCCGACAGGCCGGCATAGCCGTCGCCGGCGAACAGGTTCTTGCCGTCCTTCCAGACCGACTGGTGCACGTGCATGCCGGAGCCGTTGTCGCCAACGATGGGCTTGGGCATGAAGGTGGCGGTCTTGCCGTAGGCGTGGGCCACGTTGTGGATCACGTACTTCTGCAGCTGGACCCAGTCGGCGCGCTGGATCAGCGTGCTGAACTTGGTGCCGAGTTCCATCTGGCCGGCGTTGGCCACTTCGTGGTGATGCACTTCGACCGGAATGCCCAGGGCTTCGAGCACCAGGCACATTTCCGAGCGCATGTCCTGGAAGCTGTCGACCGGGGGCACCGGGAAGTAGCCACCCTTGACGGCCGGGCGGTGGCCCGTGTTGCCGTGCTCGTATTCCTTGTCGGTGTTCCAGGAAGCTTCTTCGGAGTCGATCTTGACGAAGCAGCCCGACATGTCGTTCTTCCAGCGAACGCTGTCGAACACGAAGAATTCGGGTTCCGGTCCGAAGTAGGCGGTGTCGCCCAGGCCGGAGGCCTTCATGTACGCCTCGGCGCGCTTGGCCAGCGAACGCGGATCGCGCTCGTAGGCCTTGCCGTCGGCGGGGTCGATCACGTCGCAGGTCAGGATCAGCGTCGTCTCTTCGAAGAAGGGATCGATGTTGGCGGTGTTCGGGTCGGGCATGAGCTGCATGTCCGAGGCTTCGATGCCCTTCCAGCCAGCGATGGAAGAACCGTCGAAGGCGTGGCCGTCGGTGAACTTGCTTTCGTCGAAAGCAGACACCGGCACGGTCACGTGCTGTTCTTTACCGCGGGTGTCGGTGAAGCGAAAGTCGACGAACTTGACCTCGTTTTCCTTGACGAGCTTCAGTACATCGGCGACGGTCTTTGCCATCAGTTTCTCCTGGTTGGATGAGTGGTTGGAAATACAACGATGAGGGAATGCAGTTTCTGTGCCATTGGCAGGCTGAAGCGCCGGGGCGCCATCATCCTGCCAGATCACCAAATGGAGGCATCAAAATTCCATATTGGTGCATTCGAGATCAACGCACCAGTTCGGGACCCAGGCGCGCATTGAAGGTGTGCAACCCTTCGATCAACTGCGTGTAGGCGGCGTCCAGCACCGCTGGCGCCCCCTTCACGCCGAGTTCGATATGGCGACCGTATTCGGGGTGGTCGACGCTCGGCAGGCTGAACACCTTGACGCCGGCGTGCGTCGCCTCGATGGCCTCCATCAGCGGGGTGAGGGTCGCCTCCATGGCACCGAAAACGATCACCGACTTCTCGCTCGACTGCCCTTGGGTGAACAGTTCCACGTAGCGGCTGTCGAGCACCGATTCGATCATCGGCCAGGCCATCACCGGGAAGCCCGGCACGAAGTGCACATGGTCGACGCTGAAGCCGGGGATCTTGTTGTAGGGGTTGCGG
>CALRYR010000098.1:0-10509 GCA_943372425.1 Variovorax sp. YR752
CCTTCACGCCCGGCGGCATCACAGACAACACCTCGCGCCTGCTGGCCAAGATCCTTGGCGACAAGCTGGGTCAGCCGGTGGTGGTCGACAACCGACCCGGCGCCGGCGGCTCGATCGGCGTGGAGGCGGCATCCCGCCAGCCGCCCGACGGCTACACCATGATCTACGGCACCCAGGGCACACAGGCCGCGAATCTGGCGCTCTACAAGAACATCCGCTACGACCCGGTGAAGGACTTCGTGCCGGTGCACGCGATGTCAGAGACACCACTGATCCTGGTGATCAACCCGAACCGGCCCTTCAAGACCGTGCCCGAGCTGATCGCCTACGCCAAGGCGAACCCCGGAAAGCTCAACTTCGGCTCCGCCGGCGCGGGCACCGGAACACACCTGACGGCGGAGCTGTTCCAGGTGGCCACCGGCACGAAGATGACGCACGTGCCCTACAAGGGCAGCAGCCCGGCGCTCACCGACCTGATGGCGGGCAACCTCGACCTCATGTTCGACTACCCGGTCGTCGTGCTGCCCTTCGTGCAGGCGGGCAAGCTCAAACCGCTCGCAATGACCGGAAAGTCGCGGCTAGCAGTAGCGCCGGACGTGCCGACCATGGGGGAGCTCGGCTTCCCGCGCGCGGAGTCGACCGCCTGGAGCGCGGTGTTCCTGCCTGCCAAGACGCCGCCGGAGATCGCGAAGAAGCTCGGCGACGCGATTGCCCAGGCCATCGTCGATCCCGAAATGCTGCAGGTCACCGAGAAGTTCGGCAGCGTGCCGATGAAGGACCTGCGCGACGCCCGGCTCGGCGAGTTCGTGAAGACCGAGATGGTGCGCTGGCGGGACGTCGTTCAGCAGTCCGGCGCCAAGCTCGAGTGACCTCTCCCACCCTTACCTGACCCGTCTCCTGCATCTCCAGACCCATGACCCAAGACCTGACCACGCTCCAGCCCCTGCGGCCGACGCTCTACCGGCTCGCTGCCGATGGGCGCACGCTCGATTTCCTTTTTGCGCAATGTCCGCATTGCGGGCGGCTGAGCTACCCGGCCAACGCGCCGGGCTGCATGCACTGCGGACATCCCGTCGACGCCTCCGTGCAGGTCAGGCGACCGGGAGGCGGCACCTTGCTGGAGTACGTGACGTTGCATGTCGCGATGGCCCCGGGCCTGCCCACGCCGAGCATCGCGGGCGACATAAGCATCGCGGAACAGGTCGTGGAAGAAGGTGTGATCGGCGTGGCCGACGAGAGCCTGCTCGCGCCCGGCATGGCGATGCGCGCCATGGCGGTGCCGCTCGCTTCCGGCGAGCACTACGGCTGCCAGTTCGTGCCTGTGGCTGTGAGCGGAGGCCGGTCATGAGCGGCCGGACGAACTGGCTCGATGGAAATGGCGGCGTGTATGTCGTCGGCATCGGCCTGCACCCCTACCAGTTCCCGAGCGACACGCCCTATACCCATCTGGGGCTGACCGCCGTGCGCGCCGCCCTGTCCGATGCGGGCCTTGACTGGAAGGAGGTCCAGAGCGCCTACGTCGGCACCACGTCGATCGGAATGGCCGCGGGGCGCGTCATGTTTCGGCACCTGGGCTCGACCGGACTCGCGGTGACGCAGGTCGAGAACGCTTCGGCCTCGGGTTCGTTTGCCTTCCGGCAGGCGTGCATGGAAGTGGCCCACGGCATGAGCGACGTGGTGCTCGCCATGGGTGTGGACAAGCACGGCGACGGCCGCCGAGCGGCCAACAAGGATGGACTGGAACGCTTGAGCGACACGGCCACCATTCCCGCAGTCAAGTTCGCGCTGATGGCGCGCAGCTACCTGCGTGAACACGGCGGCGGCATGGAATCGATGGCGAAGGTTGCGGTCAAGAACCACGGCAACGCGGCGCTCAACCCCTATGCGCAGTTCCGCAAGCCGCGCACGCTCGAACAGGTGCTGGGCTCGCCCAAGGTGGCGGGCGATCTCACGGTGCAGCAATGCTGCCCACGCGGCGAAGGCGCCGCTGCCGTGCTTCTCGTGTCGGGCCACACGCTCGCCCGTCACGGCCTCGATTCGAAACGCTGCGTCCGGGTGCGTGCCTCTGCTGCCAACAGCGAGCGCGACGAAACCCGCTATGGCCAGGGGCCGGTCGAGCTGGTCCGCGCCAGCGCGCAGGCCGCGCTCGAACAGGCCGGCATCGGTGCCACCGAACTCGATCTGCTCGAACTGCACGACGCCTTCTCGGTCGAGGAGCTTCTCTACAGCGAGGCCGTGGGCGTGTGCGCCACGGGCGAAGGCGCGGCCTACCTGGAGCGCGGCGACTCGCGCATCGGCGGGCGCTGCGCCATCAACGCGTCGGGCGGCCTGATCGGGATGGGCCATCCGCTCGGGCCCACCGGCATCGGGCAGATCGCCGAAATCGTGCGCCAGATCCGCGGCGAAGCTGAAGGTCGCCAACAGCCCAGGGCGCGCTGGGGCATGGCCCACATGATCGGCCTCGGGTCGGTGGCGATCGCGCATGTGCTCGGCGCGGCACAGGGCTGAACACAACACTGGAAGAGTTTCTATGACACCCAATACACCAGCGCTGGACACCCTGCTCTACGAGGTACGCGGCAACGTCGCCGTGATCACGCTGAACCGGCCGGACCGCATGAACACCCTTGGCGGCTCGATGAAGCCCGACCTGGCGCGGGCCTTCTTCGACTACGCGCGCACCGACGAGCGCGTGCGCGCCGTGCTGATCACCGGCAGCGGCGAGCGCGCATTCTGCGCCGGTGCGGACATCAAGGAACGAGCGGGCCACGTCACGATCGGCACCGAGTATTTCGTGGCGCAGAAGGCCACGCACGACCTGTTCCGCAACATCGAGGAGTTCGAGAAACCGGTGATCGCCGCCATCAACGGTGTCGCGCTCGGTGGCGGCCTGGAGATCGCGTTGTGCGCCGACATCCGGATCGCAGCCGACAGTGCGCGATTCGGCCTGCCCGAGATCAAGCTCGGCGTGATCCCCGCAGCCGGTGGCACGCAGCGGCTGCCTCGTCTGATCGGCGAGGCACGCGCCAAGGAACTGATCCTCACCGCTGACCTTGTCGACGCCGAAACGGCGCTGCGCTTCGGCATTGTCAGCCGGGTGATGCCGCAGAGCGAACTGATGCCCGCCGCCCTGGCGCTGGCCCAGCGCATTGCCGAGCATCCGCCGTTGGCGGTGCGTTTTGCCAAGCGCGCCATCAACCGCGGCATGCAGACTGACCTCGACTCGGGCCTCGAGTACGAGCGCTATGCGGCGGCCATGATCATCGACAGCGACGACCGCAAGGAAGGCATGCGCGCCTTCGTGGAGAAGCGCAAGCCGGTGTTCACCGGCCGCTGAGCACCTCCAACCATCTCCCCCTCTTTCACACAAGCCAAGGAAATAACCCATGAGACTCGGATTGGAAGGCCAGGTCGCGCTGGTCACAGGCGGCGGCCAGGGCGTCGGCCGTCAGATTTGCATTGAACTCGCGGCCGAAGGAGCTCGCGTCATCGTCAACGACCTCTTCGCGGAGAGAGCCGAGGCCGTGGCCCGGGAAATCGCCGATGCGGGCGGTCAGGCACTCGCCGCACCGGCCGACATCACGCGCGGCGACCAGGTCGAAGCGATGGTTTCGCTGGGTGCCAAACACTTCGATGCGCCGGTCGGGGTGCTGGTGAACAACGCGGGCATCATCCCTGAGCGCCGCGAGAAGGGCGGGCGCACACCACCTTTTCTCGACATGCCAATCGAGGACTGGGCCAAGATCGTCAACCTGAACGTCTACGGGACCATGCACTGCTGCCGCAGCGTGCTGCCGGGCATGGTGGCCCGCAAGCACGGCCGCATCGTCAACATCATTTCAGAGGCCGGCCGCATCGGTGAGGCCAACATGGCGGTGTATTCGAGTGCCAAGGCGGCCATCGCCGGCTTCGGCAAGGCGCTGGCTCGCGAGCATGGCCGGCACGCGATCACCGTCAACTCGATCGCGCTGGGTGCAGTCTCGCATGCGGGCATCAAGGACGGCCCGCTGCGCGTCGATGCCACGATCGAGAACGACGAACGGCTGGGCAAGATGCTGAACGTGTACCCGATCTCCAAGGGCGTGGGCCGACTGTCGCGCCCTGAGGACGTCTCCGGCGTCGTTGCCTTCCTGGCATCCGAGCGCGCCCTGTTCATCACAGGGCAGACGATCGGTGCTTCCGGCGGCTTCGCGATGATCTGACCATGGCTCAAGCACAGCATACGGAGCCGGCCAGCGCCAGTCTGGCCGGTCGTGTGGCCATCGTGACCGGCGCGGGCTCGCGCGGGACAGGCATCGGCAACGGACGGGCCGCAGCCATCCTGCTCGCTCGCCGCGGCGCCCGGGTGCTACTGCTCGATGCGCAGAAAGACGCAGCGCTCGAAACGCAGAGGTGGATCGAGTCGGGCGGCGGCACATCGCTCGCCCTGCAGGCCGATGTCGCCGAGGCCGCGCAGTGTCGCGCCGCGGTGGCGCACGCCGCCGAGACTTGGGGCCGCGTCGATATCCTGGTGAACAACGTCGGCGTCGGCGGGCCTGCGGGCAATGCCGTCGAAGTCGACATCGAGGCATGGGACCAAGCGCTTCGCATCAACGTCAGCTCGATGATGTTGATGGCCAAGTACGCCATCCCGCACATGCGACGCCAGGGCGCGGGATCGATCGTCAACATTGCCTCGGTGGCAGGCCTGATCGGCGGAACGCCCGCCCTGCTCTACCCGACCTCCAAGGGCGCGGTGGTGAACATGACCCGCGCAATGGCCGCGCATCACGGGATCGAAGGCATCCGGGTGAACTGCGTGGCACCGGGCATGGTGCACACGCCCATGGTGGCCGACCGTATGACGCCCGAGGTGCGCGAACAGCGCCGCAGACGCTCGCTGCTCCACACGGAGGGGTCCGGTTGGGACGTGGGTCACGCGGTGGCCTACCTCGCCAGCGACGAGGCCCGGTGGGTCACCGGGGTGATTCTGCCCGTCGATGCCGGCGCCACCGCTGGCACGCTATCGCCGGCCCTGAAGGCCGACGTGCCTTCGACCTGAGTCGACCACCCCACACCAAGGATCGCCATGCCACACGTTCCCCTGCTGCCCGAGATGCCCGAGGCTCCCCACGCGCGCGCGCTCTTCGACCGGGTGCGCGGGGCGATGGGACCGGACTTCCACATGCCTGACCTCTATCGCGTTCTGGGTCATGCACCGGCGATGTTCGAGGCTTGGCTGGATTTCGCCTGGCCCTTGCGGCAACGGGCAAAGACGCCTCGAAGGCTTCGCGAACTCATGATCCTGCGGGGAGCGCAGATGTCCGCGACAACCTACGAATGGGCCCATCATCTCCCCATGGCCTTGGCAGCCGGCGTCAGCGAGTTGCAAATCGACGCACTAGCGACCTGGACGCAGTCGCACCACTTCGACGCGCAGGAACGCGCCGCTCTCCAGCTGGCCGAGGAGGTCACGCAGGGGCCCGGCGCATCGAAGCAGGCCATCGAGCGACTGCGCCTGGAAGGCTTTGACGAAGAAGCCCTGGTCGAGCTGGTCCTGACTGCGAGCTTCTATGTCAGCGTGGGACGGCTGCTGCATTCGTTCGAGATTCTGCCCGAGCCTGGTTACGAGCATCAGGTGAAGCGGATGAACCAAGCTGGGTTCGATTGACGGCTACGCGTCCAACGGCACCTCGTTCGCCCTGTTCGCTGCGGACGGGGCGATGGCTTTACCAACCGTATACAGCAATGTCCAAACATGCCACGGTATCGGACAGGATCCACTGAGGACCATTCGCCGCACAGTTCACTCGAAGAAGTTCCCTGCCCTGACAATCACCTGCTGCGAATCGAGCCCCGTTCCATCCGGTGCACCGCCCTCCTGAACGGACTTGATCTGTCGTGTCAGGAGACGTCGAAGTATCACGACGCCCTTGTCACTTGTCGCCAAATGCTCGTCGCTGTGCGCAGGAATGCTCCCCTGGCTTGACTGCGCCTCGTAGTCGTCCGGGAACTGCTTGTGCTCCTGCTCACTCATTTCCCACCAGGTCTTGCCTTCGTGCGTCGCCATCCGGGAGCGGCGCGAGTAAAGAGGCTCTTCATTCTTGGCGACCCGCGCCACACCGAACGATCGATGCCGATGACTGTCGACGGGAACCAGCCAGGCCACTTCACGGCCTTTTCCAGGCGTGAGTTCAATCGAAGGAACGATGCGTACGTTCGGCAGCAGTGTCTGTGTGATGCGCGTCAGCACGCCAGCGTCGGTCTGACGAACCGAGCGATACATCACCCCGTGATCGCACAGCTCCCATTCGACCTTTGGCATGACGGCCATCTGCTGCCTGAACTGCACGCCGCTGAAGCGCGAGTGCAGAATCACGACATGAAACGGATCCATCACATTCTCGAAGTTCTGTAGCCAGCTGTACGGCGCGACAGGGCTCTCAGCCGTGGTTCCCCCCCCGATGTAGAAGCTCTTGTCCTCCTGCTGCAGTTCCTCCTCGGGACCCACATCCTCCAGGACGTCATAGCGCGGCAATGGCGGCCTCATGTCGAGCGGGCCCATGTACGCGAATACCAGGCCATAGCGCTCCTCGGTCGGGTACCACGGCTGGCGGCACTGCTCGCGATGCAGTCCGCCATCGGGTTCACAGGGCTGCTCGACACAAGCACCGTCCACGGCGAAGAGCCACCCGTGATAACAGCATCGGATCCCCTGGTCTTCCACTTTTCCGAAGTACAGAGAGGAGCCCCGATGGGCGCAATGCTCGTGAAGAAGTCCTGCTCGCCCTTGTCCATCGCGAAACAGGATCAGGTCCTCGCCCAGAACACGCACCCTCACCGGGTCGCTGGTCACCTTCGCTGAGACTCCCACAGGGTGCCAGTAGCGTCGCATCAGTTCTCCGCACGGCGTTCCCGGTTCCACCTGTGTCAGGAAGTCATCGGAGCGCCCCGGCTGCTTGCCGTAGCCACCGCCTTGCTGGCGCTTGCCCAGAAACTTGATTGGTTCCGACCGGATCGCTGAGGTGTCGTTCATCGGGTGGTTGCGCGGTTGACGCTGGCCACAGTGCAGTGGTCCAACGGACAGATTATTAATTGCATTATGCAATCGATAAGTACGTGTCGCAAGCCGTATTCTGCGCATGTGCAGACATGCGTCCCTTTCGAGATTGGGCAGCGTCCTGCTCAGCCCTCCTGCTCGTCTCGGTGGCCCTCGACGCCGTCGGACAGCGCTGCAACCTGCGCGTCGATCCGCGCCAGGATGCTCTCCAAACTGCGCACCTCCTGGCTGGTCAGCCCGGCGCGAAGAAACCGCTCGTTCGCGATGGCGCCCGCCTCGATGTCTTCGTAGATGACGCGTCCGCGCGCCGTGAGTTGCAGGCTCGCTCGCCTGCGGTCCGCTGGATCGAGCTCACGCGTGATCAGGCCTTTCTTCACCAGCAGATCGATCGAGCGCACCACTCGATAGGGGTCAGAAGAGGTCTTCGTACCCAGTTCACCCGCAGACAGAGGCCCGTACCTAGCGATCACGGCCAACGAGCGCCAAGCCGGCATCGTGAGCTCATGCTGCGCAACATACCTGGTCGCCATCACGGCGCCGATGCGCGATGCCACCAATCCGAAGCGGTAGGAGATCCAGGTCTCAAGAGGGAGCTTTTTTTTGGTTGCCATGGCTGCGATGGAGCCCGTCATAAGAGGGATTGGAGGATAGCGCAGGGGTGCCATGCCCAGAACGGCTGCCGCTCCGGCAGCCACCTTGGTCAGACGTCGGAACAGCGTTGAGGGCAGCCATTGCAAAAGCGCATTTTTATTTTCATAATGCAAGCATCTGGCCGACTTCTATTGCCATGGAGAAGGGCAACGGGCAGACGGCGTGAAGCCTTGGGCACGCGATAGAGACAAGACATACACCAGGAGACAACCACGTGAAATACAGGACTCGCTCCGCCCTTCTGCTCTTTCCTTTTGCACTGGCCCCTTGGACGGCGCGCGCCGAGGACACCTGGCCAGGCCGCCCTGTTCGGCTGATCATTCCTTTTCCACCTGGAGGATCGACGGACTCCCAGGGCAGACTGGTCGGCCAGCGCCTGTCCGAACTTTGGAGGCAGCCTGTCATCGCCGACAACAGGCCTGGTGCCGGCACGGTGCTTGCGACCAACACCGTCGCAAAAGCCGCACCGGACGGCTACACGCTGGGGATCGCAGTGTCCTCGCATGCCATCAACCCCACGCTGCGCCCCAACCTTCCGTACGACACCCTCAGGGACTTGCTGCCTGTCACCGAGATCGGGATTCAGCACATCATTCTTGTGGCCAATCCGGCGCTGCCAGTCAGCAACCTCGAGCAGTTGCTCGAACTGGCTCGGAAGGAGCCAGGGAGACTCAGCTATGGCAGTCCCGGCAGCGGCACGGCACACCATCTCGTGATGGAGCTGCTCAAGGTCAAGGCCGGGGTGAACATTGTCCATGTGCCCTATCGAGGCGGCGCGCCGGCACAGCAGGACGTGATGGGCGGGCAGGTGCCACTGCTGATGGATACCTACTATTCGAGCGAGCCGTTCATCAAGGCTGGCAAGCTCAAGCCGATCGCGCTCTTCAGCGCATCACGTCCGTCCAGCATCCAGCACATTCCGGTCGTAGCCGAAGTCGTTCCAGGGGTGTCAGCAAGCAGCAGTGTCGGACTGATCGCGCCCGCGGGCACGCCTGCCGCTGTCATTCAAAAAATCAGCACTGACATCGCCCAGTCCATCAAGACGAAAGACTTTGCTCAGAAGTTGCTCGCGATGGGCCTCGATCCCGTCGGATCCACACCGCAGGAGTACGGCGAGCGCATCCGCAGCGACATCGCCAAATGGGCGCCGGTGATCAAGGCGACCGGCGCCACGGCTGACTAACGGCGGCGTTCCGACCCGAACACACCGATCGAGACCATTCAGAGGATCAGACGAAGGCGTCGATGTAGATCCTCCGAAGCCGAGATTCCATTCTCCATTTACATCCACGTTCCATCATGCTCAACCAAGAAAACAACGACATCCTCACGCGCACGGGTCCCACTAATGCGATGGGGAAACTGATGCGGTGCTTCTGGACGCCGGCCATGACTGAGGTCGAGGTACCGGGACCGGACGAGCCGCCTGTGCGTCTACAGTTGCTCGGCGAAGCGCTCGTGGTGTTTCGCGACAGTGCGGGCCGCGTCGGCGTCCTCGACCAGCAATGCCCGCATCGTGGCGCGAGTCTCTTCTTCGGCCGCAACGAGGAAGGCGGCGTTCGATGCGTCTACCATGGCTGGAAGTTCGGCGTGGATGGCGAATGCCTGGACATGCCGACCGAGGCGTCCGACAGCCCCATGCGATGCAAAGTGCGCGCCCGCGCCTATCCCGCTCGCATCGCAGGCGGCGTGCTCTGGGTCTACATGGGTGAGGCCGACCAAATGCCTCCGCTGCCTGACTTCGAGTGGCTCGGACTGCCTGCTTCGCATGTCTACGTCTCTCGCTGGGAACAGGACTGCAATTACGCGCAGGCCATGGAAGGAGAGCTTGACAGCGCGCACGTCGGCTTTCTGCACAGCCTCGTGAACACGACAAACGAGGATGATCGTGCACTGACCGGTCGATTCTTCAAGGACGACAAGGCGCCGCTGTGGAAGATCGTGCCCAGCCCGTCGGGCTTCATGGCGTGCAACGGCCGCCGCGTCGATGGCGATCAGCGCTACTGGCGTCTGAATCAGTTTCTGCTGCCCTTCTACACGATGATCCCTCCGCACCCTGCCGAGGCCCGACTTGTGCGGATGTGGGTTCCCATGAATGACGAGCGTTGCTGGGTGCTGTGTGCCACTTTCCGCCCGGACCGTCCGCTGGAAGAAAAAGAACTTGCAGCATGGCGCAACGGCGACTATGCGCACCGCCGGGTCATTCCAGGCACCACCCGTCCGACGGAACGTCTTGACAACGACTACCTCATTGATCGCCAACAGCAGAAGACCGTTTCCTTCACCGGGATCGCTGGCGTGCGTGCACAGGACGCAATGGTCGCCGAGTCGGCCGGCCCCATCGTCGACCGGACCCGCGAACATCTCGGGACCAGCGATCGCGCCGTGGTCGCGATGCGCCGATTGCTCATCGATGCGGCACTCGCATGCGCAGCAGGCCACCGCCCCGCAGGTCCGGACATGCCACACCTGTACAGCGTTCGTGCCACACAGACCGTGCTGCCCCAAAGCGTCGACCCCACCGACTCGGACGAGCTGATGGGCACGGCGCGGCCGAGGGACATGTCGAGAGGCGCCTGACGCCTGCAGGCTTTCCCCCTCGCACGCAACGCCTCAGAAAAACACCAGGAGACACCCGATGAAATTTTCCCCTCTGCCCTGCGGCGCGTCAGCGCTGATCCGAGCACTTCTTTTTGCCGGCGCGGTGACGCTGGGCGTGAGTCACGCCCGAGCGGCCGATACGGATTTTCCCAAGCAGCCAGTCACCATCATCGTCCCCTTCGCAGCCGGCGGAAGCCTGGACGCGACGGCCCGCGTCC
>CALRYR010000099.1:0-10477 GCA_943372425.1 Variovorax sp. YR752
GGCTTGGGCTTGCCGATCTTCGAGAAGAAGTCGACGAAGGCGGTGCGCCCCGACGGCACATTGGGGTTGTGCTGGATGTAGGCGTCAGTGAGGTACTTGTCGGCCAGCTCCATGTGGCGTGCCTCGAACACCTCGCGCCAGAAGTCGTAGACGAGCCGCTTGTTCGCCTGCAACTGCGGATCGGCGCTCGCCAGCATGGCGGCTTGATCGGGGTTGGCGGTGACGGAGACCTGAGCACCTGCATGCATGGCGAAGAGCAAGGCACCGGCGGAAGCGGCGCAGCGGAGGGAAGAAAGCATGGAGAGTCCGGCCGTTTGGAAGTGAGTGAACGCGCAAGTCGCGCCGCGATTGTGCGTCTTCGAATCCGCGCGCGCCGATGCTTCAATAGAAGTCGTAAGGCCCTTCGAAGTCGCCGATGTAGCTGATGTGGCTCACCAGGCCGTCGGCCGGGTCCCACCGATGCAGCATGCAGGCCGGCGGACCCATGAAGGACGCCGGCTTCGCGTCGGGCGCGAGGCGCAGCGCGATTTCGGTGGTGGTGCTGGGGCAGGCGCAGACGACGGTGCCGGCCCAGCGTCGGAACATTGGCCGGTGCACATGGCCGCACAGCACGGCTTCGATGTTGCGGAACGCGCCGATGACTTCGGCCAGTGGTGCGGCGTCCAGGAAGCGATAGGCGTCCATGTACGGAATGCCGGAGACGAAGGGCGGGTGGTGCAGCATCACGAGGGTCGGCTTCGTCGTGTCTTGCGCAAGCGTCGCCTGCAGCCAGTCGAGCCCGGCGGCATCGAGGGCGCCGTGGTGCTTGCCGGGCACGGTCGAATCGAGCGCCACGATGCGCACGGGGTGCGTGTCGATGCCGTAGTGAAGCGGGCCGGTCGCCGGCAGGTAGGCGTGGTCCGCGAACGCCGTGCGCAGGTTCTTGCGGTCGTCGTGGTTACCGGGCATGACGAGGTACGGGATCGTCAGTTCGGCCAGCAGCGTACGGGCGTTCGCGTACTCGTCGGCATGTCCGTGGTCGACAAGGTCGCCGGTCAGCACCACCAGGTCGGGGCGCACGTCGAGCGCGTGCACGTGGCGGATGGCATCGCCGAGCATGCGGTTCGAGTCGGCCACGCCCTTGTAGCGCTGACCCGCGGGGCGGATGTGCAGGTCGGAGAGTTGGCAGATGAGCAAGGCGGCTCCCGGAAGCGATGTCCGCGAGCCTAGCAGCGCCTCGCCAGATTCACGGTTTGCAGGTGCCGCCGACGGGCGCGCTGCCGTCCTTGCACTCGGTGAGCATGGCGGACCCGCGGGGCGGCGCAGGTGTTGCGGCGTTGTCGGTGCCGGCCGAGCTCGGTCTTACGTACACGATCTTGCGCGAGCCCAGCGCGCAGCTGCCGACCACCTGGCCGCTGGTGTTCGCGTTGGCGTCCACCACCGTGACGCTGAAGCCGATGACGCCCGAGGCGGTGATCTTCGATTCGATCTGCGCGCGGATGGCTTCGCAGTTGTTGCTGTCTTGCGCGGCGGCGTTGCCGGCCAGCGCACAGGCCGCGAGCAGCAGCCACGCCGAATGTGCGCGTGCAGTTCCAAAGTGCATGAGAGATTCCTTTCCAGTTCGCCGCACAGGTTGCCAGCATCTGGCGACGGGCACGCAACCGAATGCTTCAGCGCGCTGCCTTGCGCGCCGCCACCTCGGCATGCCAGCGCGGCAGCCAGGTCGCCAGGTGCTCCGCGAAGCCTTCCGCCGCCGGCGACAGATGCCGCCCCTGCGTCTGGTACAGGCAGACGGAGCGGATCGCCTCGGGCTCGACCACGCGCCGCATCACCAGGCCGAAGTGCTGCGCCAGCACCTGCACATAGGCGGGTGCGAGTGTGGCGGCCAGGCCTTGTGCTGCGATGCCCATCGCGGTCGTCAGGTTGTCGACCACATCGACCGGCCCGACGCGCGAGCCCTCGGGCACGGTGAGCCGCATCTGCGCGACGCTGCGTTCATGGTCGTGGCCGGCGGCGACGAGCGGCTGGTCGCGCAGGTCCTGCCAGCGCACGCGCTTGCGCTTGGCCAGCGCGTGGTCGGGCGGGCACCACAGCACCCACGGGCTGTCGAAGAGCGGGCGACTCTGCACCCCGGCGCCGACGGGGCGGTCGGGCCCGACGGCCAGGTCGACGTCGCCAGCGGCCACGCTGTCGACCAGCTGGTCCACCGGCAGGTCGCGGATGCGGATCACGACCTTGGGCCGTTCGGCCGCGTAGTCGCGGATCGCCTGCGGCAGCGCCGTGCTGGCGATGGCGAGCGGCGCGCCGATGCGCACGACGCCGGCCGCGCGGTGGCGCACGTCGTCGGCGGCTCGCTCGGCCGCGTCGAGGTGGCGCAGCACCGTCTCGGCCGAGGGCAGGAAGTCGCGGCCGGCCGCGGACAGCGCGACGCGCCGGGTGGTGCGGTCGAACACGCGGAAGCCGAGGATGGATTCCAGCTCGGCCACCAGCTGGCTCACGGCCTGCGCCGTCAGCCCCAATCGCTCGGCCGCGGCGCTGAAGCTGTGCAACTCGGCCACGCGGGCGAAGGCTTCGAGCTGGCGCAGGCTGACGCGGGAGAGAGACATGGCGCGATTATCAATCGCTGCTTGGCAATGGCTCCAAAAGCATTGCTTGTTGCAGAGGGGCTCGCGCTCGACACTGGCGCCCGGCCCGGAGAGCGGGCCCATGACAACAGGAGACACACCCATGCTCGACGCGTCGACCCACGCCGCGCTGGCGCGCGAACTGCACGAAGCGCAGCGCACCCGCCTGCAACTCGGCCATTTTTCGCTGCGCCATCCCGCGATGACCATCGAGGACAGCTACGCGATCCAGGCCGAATGGATGAAGCTGTGCCTGGCCGAAGGCCGCCGCGTCATCGGCCACAAGATCGGCCTGACCTCGCGCGCCATGCAGCTCGCGTCGCAGATCACCGAGCCCGACTACGGCACGCTGCTCGACGACATGCTGCTGCGCGACGGCGCCGAGGTGGAGGCGAAGCGCTTCATCGTGCCCCGCTTCGAGACCGAGTTCGCCTTCATCCTCGCCAGGCCGCTGAAGGGCCCGAACGTGACGCTGTTCGACGTGCTCAACGCCACCGACTACGTGGTGCCCGCGCTGGAACTGATCGACGCGCGCATCGAGCAGTTCGACCGTGAGACCAAGGCCCCGCGCACGGTGCTCGACACCATCGCCGACAACGCGGCCAACGCCGCCATCGTGATGGGCGGCCGGCCGATGAAGCCCGACGCGGTCGACTGGCGCTGGGCCGGCGCACTGCTGTTCAAGAACGGCGTGATCGAGGAGTCGGGGCTCGGCGCTGCCGTGCTCAACCATCCGGGCAACGGCGTGGCCTGGCTCGCCAACAAGCTGGCGGCTTTCGACCAGGGGCTGGAGGCCGGCGAGATCGTGCTCGGGGGTTCGTTCACGCGGCCGGTGCCGTGCGCGGCCGGCGACGTGTTTCATGCTGACTACGGGCCGCTCGGATCCATCTCCGTCCGCTTCGTCTGATCTCCTGGAAGGCCCAACCCATGACAACCCTCGACGTGGCCGGCATCGCCGTGTCCCCCGACCATTACATCGACGGCCGCCGCGTGCCGTCGGACCAGCATTTCGAGTTGCACAGCCCGATCGACCAGCGCCTGCTCGGCTGCATCGCGGAAGGCACGGCCGCGCATGTGGAGGCCTCCATCGTCGCGGCGCAGAAGGCCTTCCCAGCATGGAGCGCCATGACCGCCGCCGAGCGCCAGCCGCTGCTCGACCGCTTCGCCGAGGAGATCGGCAAGCGTGCCGACGACTTCTGCACGCTCGAGAGCAACGACGCCGGCGTGCTGCTCTCGCGCATGCGCCACGGCGTGGTGCCGCGCGCCATGCTCAACATCGCGTGGTTCGCGCAGCACGCGCTGACGCTGCAGGACCGCCCCATCGACACCGAGCAGGCGCACCACATCGTGCGGCACGACCCGGCCGGCGTGGTCGTGATCATCACGCCGTGGAATGCGCCGCTGATGCTGTCGACCTGGAAGCTCGGCCCCGCGCTGGCGGCCGGCAACACCTGCATCCTGAAGCCACCGGAATGGGCGCCGCTGACCTGTTCGCTGCTGGCCGATGCGGCGCATGCGGCCGGCCTGCCGCCGGGCGTGTTCAACGTGGTGCAGGGCACGGGCGCGCGCACCGGTGCGGCGCTGGTGGCCGATGCACGCATCGCCCGCGTGTCCTTCACCGGCTCGGTGCCCACCGCCAAAGCCATCGCGCAGGCGGCGGGCGCGAACCTCGTGCCCTGCAGCCTCGAGCTCGGCGGCAAGAGCCCGTTCATCGTGCTGGAAGACGCCGACATCGACGCCGCCGCCGCGACCGGCGCCCTCATGTACCGCAACGCCGGCCAGGTGTGCCTCGCGGGCACGCGCTTCCTGGTGCACGAGCAGGTCGTCGATGCCTTCGTTGCCGCGATGCGATCGCATGTCGAGAAGCTGAACGTCGGTGATCCGCGCGACGCGGCGACCGAGGTCGGACCGATCATCCATCCGCGTCAGGTCGAACGTGTGGCCGGCTTCGTCGACCGTGCAGTGGCGGGTGGTGCGCAGGTGCTATGGGGCGGCGCAAAGCACGGCTTCGGCGCGCAGTACTACCAGCCCACGATGCTCACCGGTTTGAAGCAAAGCGACGAGATCGTGCAGAACGAGGTGTTCGGCCCGGTGCTCACGCTGCAGACCTTCGCCGATGACGAGGAAGCCGTCGCGCTCGCCAACAGCACCGACTATGGCCTGGGCGGCGTCTGCTATGGCGAGACGGCGCACGCCACCGCGGTGGCGCAGCAGGTGCGCACCGGCTTCATCTGGGTCAACAGCTTCGGCATCCGCGACCTGGCCGCGCCCTTCGGTGGCATCAAGCGAAGTGGCATCGGACGCGAGGGCGGCGACTGGAGCTTCGAGTTCTTCTGCGACATCAAGGACGTCGTGGTGCCGAAGAAGCCCTTCAAGGCCAGCTTCAGCCATCGTTGATTTCAAAGGGAGACAAGACATGGGACAGATCGTTGGCGCCGCGCTGGTGTCGCACCACCCCGGCCTCATGCAGTGCGAGGAGTTCCGCCGGCTCCAGGGTGCGGGCGAGGACTCGGACCTGATCGCCGGCTACGCCCGGCTGCGCGCGAAGATCGCCGAGGCCAGGCCGGATGTCGTCGTGATGTTCGACACGCACTGGTTCACCACCGGCTATCACCTGGTCGATGCCGGCCGGCACTACAACGGCATGTACACCTCCGACGAGATGCCCTGGTATCTGCACGGCGTGCCTTACGACTACCGCGGGCATCCGCAGTTGGCGCAGGCGATCGAGACGGTGTCGCGCGAACGCGGCGGCTACAACCGCGCCATCGCACACCCCGACCTCGGCCGGCAGTACCCGACGATCAACCTCGTGAAGCACCTGCGCTTCGAGGACCCGGCGATGCCGGTGGTCACGGTCAGCGCCTGCCAGAACTGCGAGTGGCCCCACTTCCTGACATCCGGCGAGGCGATCGGCGAGGCCATCGCGCGCAGCGACCTGCGCGTGCTGCTCATCGCCTCGGGCGCGCTGAGCCACAAGTTCAACGGCATCGACTGGAAGCCGAACCATCCGCGCATCTTTCACGAGAGCAACGTCTCGCGGCCCGAGAACATCGCGAGCGACAAGGGCGCCATCGAACTGCTGCGCCAGGGGCGGCACGACCAGATCCTCGAGCGCTGGGACAGCGAGTACCGCCGCCTGCCGTGGGAAGCCTTCGGCGCGCACTACCTGCAGATGCTCGGCGCGATGGGCGGCGCGCAGTGCCGCGCCGAGGGCGAGACGCTGTCGGCCTACGAGAACGCCCGGGGCACCGGCAACATCCACATCTGGTTCCAGGGGACGCCATGAACTTCGAGTTTCCGTTCGACGAACTGCCGGCCGTGATGCGTGGCCCGCGCGTGGAGCGCCGCCGCGTGTTGGTCGGCGGCAGCGCCTTCTGGGGCACGGTGGTGGAAGAGGGCGCCGATGCCGGCAAGCTGCGGCTCGACGACGGGCGGCTGCTCGACGCGGAAGGGCAGGCCTACCTGCCGCCGGTGTCGCCCAGCAAGATCATCGCGGTGCACATCTCGTACAGCTCGCGCAGCCACGAGACGCGCAACAAGCCGAAGCCGACCGAGACGCCCACCTACTTCACCAAGCCGCCGACCGCCCTCAATGGCCACGGTGGGCAGATCCTGAAGCCCGCCGACTGCAAGTACCTCAACTACGAGGGCGAGTACGCGGTCGTCATCGGCAAGACCTGTCGCAACGTGACGCCCGACGAGGCCTGGGACTTCATCGAGGGCTTCTGCCCCGCGCTCGACATGGGGCTGCAGGACTTCCGCGACACCGACCAGGGCTCGATGCTGCGCGTGAAGGGCGCCGACACGCTGCTGCCCATCGGGCCGGGCATCGTGCGCGGTGTCGACCTGTTCGCGCAGACGCTGTGCACCACGGTCAACGGCCTCGTCGTGCAAGAGGCAAACATCGGCGACGAGACGATCTGGGGGCCGCACTACGTGATCGCGGACATCGCGCGGCACATCACGCTCGTGCCCGGCGACGTGATCCTCATGGGCACGCCCTGTCACTCGCGCTCGGTCGACGCGGGCGACGTCGTGGCCTGCGAGATCACCGGCATCGGCAGGGTCGAAGGCACGGTGGTCGCCATCGATGCGCCGCGCGCCAGTGCGCTCGGTGTGGGCCATGCGCCCACCGACACGCCCGAGGTGCGCCGCGTGGCGCTGGGCTTCGACGAGCGCGTGCCGGAGCGGTTCAAGGAGAACCTGCGGCGCGCCAAGGGTGGACGGGCCGAAGAAGGCAAGGGCGACGCGAGCCCCTAAAATGAGCTCCGCGTTGCAGGCGTCCCGGCTGCAGCGCGTTTTTATTTCACCGGGGCCATGTAGAGGAACACCATGTACAAAAACCTCGTGGCCGCGCTCGCGGCCGCCTGTTGCTTGTCGCCCGCTTTTTCGCAACCTGCACCGGCCGCTGCGCCGCCCCTGAAGATCGGCTTCGTCTACGTCGCGCCGCTGGCCGACGCCGGCTGGGTGCACCAGCACGACGAGGGCCGCAAGGCCGTCGAGGCCGCGCTGGGGGCCAAGGTCAAGACCACCTTCGTCGAGAACGTGCCCGAGGGCGCCGACGCCGAGCGCGTCATCCGCGACCTGGCCCAGCAGGGCAACAAGCTCATCTTCACGCCCAGCTTCGGCTACATGGAGCCGACGCTGAAGGTGGCGAAGGACTTCCCCGACGTGAAGTTCGAATCGGTCACCGGCTACAAGACGGCACCCAATGTCGCCACCGCGAATGCGCGCTACTACGAAGGCCGCTACCTCGCCGGCGTGGCGGCGGGCCGCATGACGAAGACGCACGTGGCGGGCTATGTCGCGGGCTTCCCGATCCCCGAGGTGCTGCAGGGCATCAACGCCTTCACGCTGGGCATGCGTTCGGTCGACCCGAAGGCGCAGGTCAAGGTCGTGTGGCTCGACGCCTGGTTCGATCCGCCGAAGGAGCGCGACGCGGCGATGACGCTGTTCAACCAGGACGCGGACGTGATCGCCTTCCACACCGGCTCGACGGCCGTGATGGCCGCCGCGCAGGAGCGCGGCAAGATGGCCGTCGCCTACCACTCCGACATGCGCAAGGTCGCTCCGGACGCGCAGATCGTCGCGGTCACGCACCAGTGGGGCGGCTACTACACGCAGCGCGCCGGTGCGGTGCTCGATGGCAGCTGGAAGCCGGGCAATGTCTGGGGCGGCGTGAAGGAAGGAATGATCCGCGTTGGCGACTTCGGGCCGAAGGTGCCCAAGCCGGTGCAGGACGAGGTGCTGGCGCGGCAGCAGGACATCGCCGCGGGCAAGCTGCGGCCCTTCGCTGCCGTGGCGGCCGATGTGCGCGACAACGAAGGCCATGTCGTGATCGCCAAGGGCAGTGCGCTGACCGACGAGCAGATCCTGAAGATGAACTGGCTGGCCGAGGGCGTGCAGGGGCGTGTGACACGGTAGTTGCCCGATAGCCGCTATATGACAGAGCCCATTCGCGCTGGCACGGCTTGCGCTAGGCTCCAGTCACGATGAAAAGAGCCTACCGCGCCTCCCTCCTGCGCTTCGACGACGCGGGTCGTCCCCTGTTCGACGAAGACGGCCTGCTGGTCGTCGCGCCCGATGCCACCGGCCGCCAGCGGGTGGTCGATGCCGGCAGCCACGCGGCCGTGGCGCCGCGCCATCCTGATGCCACGGTCACGCACTGGCCGGGCCGCATCCTGGCGCCGGGCTTCGTGGACATGCACATCCACTTCCCGCAGACCGACATCATTGGTGCCCCTGCCGACGGGCTGCTGCCGTGGCTGGAGAACTACACCTTTCCGGCGGAGAGCCGCTTCGCCGAGGCCGCGCATTCGGAGGCCGTCGCCGAGGTCTTCTTCGACGAGCTGCTGCGCAACGGCGTGACCACGTCGCTGACCTTCGCGACCTCGCACGTCGCGTCGGTTGACGCGTTCTTCAACGCTGCGAAAAAGCGCCAGCTGCGCATGATCACCGGCAAGGTGCTGCAGGACCGCCATTCGCCCGACGGCGTGCGCGACGAAACCGCGCAGAGCCTGGCCGACACCGAGTCGCTCATCCAGCAATGGCACGGCGTCGATCGCCTGGGCTACGCCATCACGCCGCGCTTCGCGCCGACCAGCACCGATGCGCAATTGCGCGGTGCCGGCGAGCTGGCGGCGAAGTACCCGGACACCTGGATCCATTCGCACGTTGCCGAGAACAAGGACGAGGTGAAGTGGGCGCGCGAACTGTTCCCGCATGCACGCTCCTACCTCGAGGTCTACAACGGCTTCGGGCTGATGCGCGAGCGTGCCGTGTATGCGCACTGCATCCACTTCGACGACGACGACCGTCGCCTGATGCGTTCGACGAAAACGGCCACGGCCGTGAGCCCGACCAGCAACCTCTTCCTGGGCAGCGGCTTCTTCGACTTCGAGGGCGCCGACCGCGTCGGCTACCGCTACGGCCTGGCGAGCGACGTGGGCGGCGGCACCAGCTTCAGCCCCTTCACGACCATGATGGCCGCCTACTACGTCGGCCGCGAAGGCCAGACCAAGCCGGGCATCAGCATCGCGCCGTCCGAACTCTGGTGGCGCCACACCGGCGGCGCGGCCGAGGCGCTGGGGCTGGCCGGTGTCATCGGCAACCTGCAGCCGGGCTGCGAAGCCGACTTCGTCGTGATCGACCCGAAGGCGACGCCGATGCTGGCGCGCAAGACCGGCCTGGCGGCCAACCTGGAAGAATTGCTGTTCGCAATGATCGTGCTGGGTGACGACCGGCTGATCGAGCGGACGGTGATCTCGCAGGCGCTGCCCGACTGACCCGGCCGCCTGTCCGGGCTGCCTAGAATGGCGGCCCCGAGGAAGGACCCTGACATGACCATCAAGAGCGACAAGTGGATTCGGCGCATGGCCGAGCAGACCGGCATGATCGAGCCCTTCGAGCCCGGCCAGATCCGCGAGCGCGAGGGCCACAAGATCATCAGCTACGGCACGTCGAGCTACGGCTACGACATCCGCTGCGCGCCCGAATTCAAGGTCTTCACCAACATCCACAGCACGGTGGTCGACCCGAAGAACTTCGACGAGAAGAGCTTCGTCGACATGCAGGGCGACTACTGCATCATCCCGCCGAACAGCTTCGCGCTGGCGCGCACGGTCGAGTACTTCCGCATCCCGCGCAACGTGCTGACCATCTGCCTGGGCAAGAGCACCTATGCCCGCTGCGGCATCATCGTCAACGTCACACCCTTCGAGCCCGAATGGGAAGGTTACGTGACGCTGGAGTTCAGCAACACCACGCCGCTGCCAGCCAAGATCTATGCGGGCGAAGGCTGCGCGCAGGTGCTGTTCTTCGAGAGCGACGAGGTCTGCGAGGTGAGCTACAAGGATCGCGGCGGCAAGTACCAGGGCCAGAGCGGCGTGACGTTGCCGAAGGCCTGATCCGTTCGCCGCCCGGCTGTGTCCTACAGCGCCTTGCGCTCTCCGGCACAGCCTGCTGACCGCCGCGCGCGGCACCATCGGTAACTGGACGTACACGCTGTACGGAGTCGAGGAGCCGAGATGAATTCCCAAGAAACGCTGCGCCCCGAGCGCCCGATGACGCCCTACCGCTGGCTGCTGGCCGCGGCGCTGCTCTCGATCATGCTGGTGCAGATGGTGGCCATGGTCATGGTCACCCGCTCGCAGGTGATGCGTGCCGAGGTGCGGGAGGCGGCAGAACGCACCCAGGCGCGAACGACGTCGGTGGCGTCCTCGAATGCGCCCACGGTCGACGCCTCCAGCAACGGTTTGATCACCGTCGGGCTCTCCGCCGCGCGCTGAGCGCGTAGGATCGCGCGAAGTCCGCCATGCAGGCGGCTGTCAAGGAGAGCGTCATGCGGTGGGAAGGCAACGAACAGTCGGACA
>CALRYR010000100.1:0-10463 GCA_943372425.1 Variovorax sp. YR752
GTCGCCGTCATGAGCACGCGCTTCTTGGCGCCGTGGCGATCGGCCCAGGCGCCGATGGCGGGCATGGACACCATTACCAGCGCATAGGAAAGGCTCAGCGCCGCCGTCCAGGCGAAGGTGGCCCACGCCGCGCCTTGCGCAATGCCACCGACGAAGTACGCCGCGAACACGGCCGTGATGACGACCGTGGTGTATCCCGAGTTGGCGAAGTCGTACATCGCCCACCCGAACACCTCGCGCTTGCGCACGCCCGGACGCAGCGCGGACATCGTGCCGCCTAGTGGAGGTGGCGCGGGCGGCGTCCGCCGCCGTGACCGCCGGCGCCCGGCCCACCGGGGCCGCTCCCGCGCGGGCGCTTGCCGATCTCGAGCGAGTTCACCAGCGCGTCGAAGCGGTCGCCGAAGAGTTTGTCGATCTCGGCGACCACGCCGCCGAGTTCAGCGCCGTCGAAATGGCGTTCCATCAGGTTCACCACGTCTTCCACCAGCAGGTCGCGCTGGACCTGCATGATGGCGGCCGGGTTGGGGCCGACGAACAGCATGATGAAGTCGTCGCGCGAGTCGTCCTCGGCGCCGCCTTCTTCTTCGTCGTAGTCGGTGTCGTAGAAGGTGACCTCGATGGCCGCGCCCTGCTCCGCGAGTTCGTTCAGCGCCATGCACATCTCGTCGAGCTCCTGGCGGAAGTCCTCGTCGCCGGGCACGGTCCAGCACATCTGCAGCATGTGCTCCTTCTGCTCGAAGCGGATGCCGGGCTCTTCCTCGTAGGCGCTCGTGGCGCCGTCGGCCAGCGACTTGGCGCCAGCGTACTTCCACAGCGGCGCGAGCGCCTCCTGGATCTGCGCGAAGGTCACGTCGGAGCGCAGCGGCACATCGCCATGCACATGGATTTCGAATGGAGCGTTATAGCGTGGCATGTCTTGCTCCCTTGTCATGCGTTGGTGCCCGGAACCGGGGTCGAACCGGTATGCCCCTTATGCAGGAAGCGGCGGATTTTAAGTCCGATGTGTCTACCAATTTCACCATCCGGGCCAGTATGGGCAACGAAGATAACCCAAAACAAAACAGCCCCGACAACGATGGTTGGCGGGGCCTGTAAAGAGTTGGAGGCGCGACCCGGAGTCGAACCGGGCTAGACGGATTTGCAATCCGTTGCATAACCGCTTTGCTATCGCGCCACGCGTTTTTCTATGTCGTCTTGAATTCTTCGACGTCGCGAAAAAAAGGGAAGCCGGAGCTTCCCTTTTTCAAAACTGGAGCGGGATAAGAGACTCGAACTCTCGACCTATACCTTGGCAAGGTATCGCTCTACCAACTGAGCTAATCCCGCGTTTCGAGCCTCAGATTATAGAACACTTTTTTGGGCGTCTACAAGCTTCCCGCTTTCAGTGTTTGATCGATCCTTCGGCCGGCGCTGCCGCACGTTGCTTCGACAGCTCGGCGACGGCCGCGGCAGAAGCCGCCACCTCTTCGTCGGACAACGGCGTGGGCATCTTCTCGAGTGCGATCTCCAGGACCTTGTCGATCCACTTGACCGGGACGATCTCGAGGCCGTTCTTCACGTTCTCGGGAATGTCCTGCAGGTCCTTGGCGTTCTCCTCCGGGATCAGCACCGTCTTGATGCCGCCGCGCAGGGCCGCCAGCAGCTTTTCCTTCAAGCCGCCGATGGCCGTGACTTCGCCGCGCAGCGTGATCTCGCCAGTCATCGCGACATCGCCACGCACCGGGATGCCCGTCAGCGCCGACACAAAGGCCGTCGTCATCGCAGCACCGGCGCTCGGGCCGTCCTTGGGGGTCGCGCCGTCCGGCACGTGGATGTGGATGTCGCGCTTCTCGAAGACGTCGTCGCGGATGCCCAGGCGACGGGCACGGCTGCGCACCACCGTGCGGGCGGCCTCGACCGATTCCTTCATCACGTCGCCCAGCGAACCGGTGCGGCTGATCACGCCCTTGCCCGGCATCGCGACGGCCTCGATCGTCAGCAGGTCGCCGCCGACTTCGGTCCACGCAAGGCCGACGACCTGGCCGACCTGGTTCTGCTTCTCGGCCAGCCCGAAGGTGTACTTGCGCACGCCGAGGAAGTCGTTGAGGTTGGCGCCGTCGACCATGACCTTGGGTGTCATCTTCTTGAGCAGCAGACCCTTCACCACCTTGCGGCAGATCTTCGACAGCTCGCGCTCGAGCGAGCGGACGCCGGCTTCACGCGTGTAGTAGCGCACGATGTCGCGCACCGCTTCTTCGGTGATCAGCAGTTCTTCTTCTTTCACGCCGTTGTTCTGCATCTGCTTGGGCAGCAGGTACTTCAGCGCGATGTGCGTCTTCTCGTCCTCGGTGTAACCCGCGAGGCGGATGACTTCCATCCGGTCGAGCAGCGCCGGCGGGATGTTCATCGAATTCGAGGTCGCCACGAACATCACGTCCGACAGGTCGAAGTCGACCTCGACGTAATGGTCGCCGAAGGTGTGGTTCTGTTCCGGGTCCAGCACCTCAAGCAGCGCGCTCGACGGGTCGCCGCGGAAGTCGGTGCCCAGCTTGTCGATCTCGTCGAGCAGGAACAACGGATTGCGCGTGCCGATCTTGTTCAGGCTTTGCAGCACCTTGCCAGGCAGTGCGCCGATGTAGGTGCGCCGGTGCCCGCGGATTTCGGCCTCGTCGCGCATGCCGCCCAGCGCCATGCGGGTGTACTTGCGGCCGGTGGCCTTGGCGATCGACTGCCCGAGCGAGGTCTTGCCAACGCCGGGTGGGCCGACGAGGCACAGGATCGGCGCCTTGACCTTGTCGACGCGCTGCTGCACCGCAAGGTATTCCAGGATGCGGTCCTTGACCTTGTCAAGGCCGTAGTGGTCTTCGTTCAGCACCGCCTCGGCATGCGCCAGGTCGTGCTTGATCTTCGTCTTCTTGCTCCAGGGCAGGCCGATCAGCACGTCGATGTAGTTGCGCACCACCGTGGCTTCAGCCGACATGGGCGACATCAGCTTGAGCTTCTTGAGCTCGCCCTCGGCCTTCTTGAGCGCATCCTTGGGCATCTTGGCGAGCTTGATCTTCTTCTCGATCTCCTCGATGTCCGCACCGTCCTCGCCCTCGCCGAGTTCCTTCTGGATCGCCTTAACCTGTTCGTTCAGGTAGAAGTCGCGCTGGTTCTTCTCCATCTGACGCTTCACGCGGCCACGGATCTTCTTGTCGACGTTCAGGATGTCGACCTCGCGCTCGAGCTGGCCATAGAGGTTCTCCAGCCGCTCCTTGATGCTGTCGAGGTCGAGCACCGCCTGCTTGTTGTCGAGCTTGAGCGGCAGGTGCGCGGCGATCGTGTCGGCCAGGCGGCCCGGGTCGTCGATGCTGGAGATCGACGTGAGAATCTCCGGCGGGATCTTCTTGTTCAGCTTGACGTACTGGTCGAACTGCTGCATCACGGCGCGGCGCAGCGCCTCGATCTCGGTGCCCTTCTGGGCGGCGCCCTCAGGCACCGCGACCGGCGTAACGTTGGCGGTGAAGTGCGTCTCGCCGTCATGGATGCTGTTGACGCGCGCGCGCTGCTGGCCCTCCACCAGCACCTTGACGGTGCCGTCGGGCAGCTTGAGCATCTGCAAGATGGTCGAGACGCAGCCGACCTCGAACATGTCCTCGACCGAGGGCTCGTCCTTGGCGGCGGCTTTCTGGGCCACCAGCATGATGCGCCGTTCGGCTTCCATGGCCAGTTCGAGCGCCTTGATGCTCTTGGGGCGACCCACGAAGAGCGGGATCACCATGTGGGGGAACACGACGACGTCGCGCAGCGGCAGCAGCGGCAGGTCGATCGCGTCGGGAGGCAGGGGGGTATGGCCGGACATGCGAATCCTCGGAGTGTTCAGGCAGAAGTGGCACGCGCCGCGCGGATTTCAAGACCCGGCGGCGCGTTCATGGTAGGCCACGCGCCAGGCGCGTGGTGATTCGGGCGGAATGGCCCTGGCACTTAGGCCTTTTTCGCCGCCTCGCGGTACACGAGCAGCGGCGGCTTGTTTTCCTCGATGGTCGACTCCTCGACCACCACCTTGGCGACGTTCGTCGCATTCGGCAGCTCGAACATCGTGTCGATCAGCGACTGCTCCAGGATCGAACGCAGGCCACGCGCGCCGGTCTTGCGCGCCAGCGCCTTGCGGGCGATGGCCTTGAGCGCACTCGGGCGGATCTCCAGGTCGACGCCCTCCATCTGCAGCAGCTTGGTGAACTGCTTGACCACCGCGTTCTTCGGCTCGGTCAGGATCTGCACCAGTGCGTCCTCGCTCAGTTCAGCCAGCGAGGCCACGACCGGCATCCGGCCGACCAGTTCGGGGATGAGGCCGAACTTGATCAGGTCTTCGGGCTCCACCTCGCGGAACACCTCGGTGATGCTGCGCTGGGCCTTGCTCTTGACCATGGCGCCGAAGCCAATGCCCGAGGCCTCTGTCCGGTTCTCGATGACCTTTTCGAGGCCCGCGAAGGCACCACCGCAGATGAACAGGATGTTCGTCGTGTCGATCTGCAGGAAGTCCTGGTTGGGGTGCTTGCGGCCGCCCTGCGGCGGCACGCTGGCCATCGTGCCTTCGATGAGCTTGAGCAGCGCCTGCTGCACGCCCTCGCCCGACACGTCCCGGGTGATCGACGGGTTGTCCGACTTGCGAGAGATCTTGTCGATCTCGTCGATGTAGACGATGCCGCGCTGGGCCTTCTCGACCTCGTAGTTGCAGCTCTGCAGCAGCTTCTGGATGATGTTCTCGACATCCTCGCCGACATAGCCGGCCTCGGTCAGCGTCGTGGCGTCGGCCATCACGAAGGGCACATCGAGCATGCGGGCCAACGTCTGCGCCAGCAGCGTCTTGCCCGAGCCCGTGGGGCCGATCAGCAAGATGTTGCTCTTGCTGAGCTCGACCTCGTCGCCCTTGGTGTTCTTTTCCTTGTGGCGCAGCCGCTTGTAGTGGTTGTAGACCGCCACCGACAGCATGCGCTTGGCCGGCTCTTGGCCGATCACGTAGTTGTCGAGGTTGGTCTTGATCTCCAGCGGCGTCGGCAGGTCGCTGCGCGCGTCGCGCGCCTCGTCGCCCGCAGGCAGTTCGTCGCGGATGATTTCGTTGCAGAGATCGATGCACTCGTCGCAGATGAACACCGACGGACCGGCGATCAGCTTCTTGACTTCGTGCTGGCTCTTACCGCAGAAGGAGCAGTAAAGCGTTTTCTCGCTGGAAGAGCCTTTTTTCTCGGCCATGGGCAAATGCCTCGTAACAGGGGTGGATCAATGATAACGAAACAAAAACGGCGTTCTCCGCATGGAAAACGCCGTCGTTGCGCAGGCGCCGCAGCGCCGGGCGGGATCAGCCGCGCTTCGAAATGACCTGATCGATCAGGCCGTAGTCCTTCGACTCGTCGGCCGTCAGGAAGTAGTCGCGCTCGGTGTCGCGGGCGATCTTCTCCAGCGGCTGGCCGGTGCGCTCCGCCAGGATGCGGTTCATCTGGTCCTTGGTGCGCAGGATGTCGCGCGCATGGATCTCGATGTCCGTCGCCTGGCCGCGGGCGCCGCCCAGCACCTGGTGGATCATGACCTTGGAGTTGGGCAGCGAGAAACGCTTGCCCTTTTCACCGGCCGCCAACAGGAAGGCGCCCATGCTGGCTGCAAACCCGATGCACAGGGTCGACACCGCCGGCTTGATGAATTGCATCGTGTCGTAGATCGCCATGCCGGCGCTCACGCTGCCGCCCGGCGAGTTGATGTAGAACGAAATGTCCTTGTCCGGGTTCTCGCTCTCGAGGAACAGGAGCTGAGCGACCACCAGGTTGGCCGTCTGGTCGTTGACCTCGCCCACCAGGAAGATCACGCGCTCCTTGAGCAGACGCGAATAGATGTCATAGGACCGCTCGCCGCGGCCGGATTGCTCGATCACCATCGGCACCATGCCGAGACCTTGGATGTCCTGTGCGCTCATTGAATAGCTCCGTTCAGTGCTTGACCTGCCGGGAATTCCCCGGTGAAGGATCAGATGGGGATGGTGCCGGCGGGTGCAAGCCCCGCCGGGTCGCGCCAGATCAGGCCTGCTGGGCCATCAGGTCGTCGAAGGACACCGATTTGTCGGCAACCTTGGCCTTGCCCAGCACGAAGTCGGTCACGTTGTTCTCGATGACCACGGCTTCGACCTCGGCCAGGCGACGGTTGTCGCTGAAGTACCAGCGCACCACGTCGGCCGGCTTCTCGTAGCTGGCGGCGAGCTCGTCGATGTGCGCCTTGATCTGCTCGGGCTTGGCCTGCAGGTTGTTGGCACGCACCAGCTCGGCGACCACCAGGCCCAGGCGCACGCGGCGCTCGGCCTGCGGGCGGAAGACTTCGTCGGGGATCGGGGCCTTGTCGGCGTCCTTGATGCCGCGTTGCTTCAGCTCGGCGCGGGCGCCTTCGACCATGCGGTCGACTTCGGACTGCACGCTCGACTTCGGCAGGTCGAGTTCGGCGTTGGCGATGAGTGCGTCCATCACGGCGTTCTTGTTGCGCGCCAGCACGCGGAACTTCACTTCGCGCTCCAGGTTGCGCTTGATGTCGGCGCGCAGGCCTTCGACGGTGCCTTCCTCGATGCCGAGCGACTTGGCGAGCTGCTCGTTGACTTCCGGAAGGTTGGCTGCTTCGATCTTCTTCACGGTGACCATGAAGTCCGCCTGCTTGCCGGCCACATCCTTGCCGTGGTAGTCGGCCGGGAACGACAGCGGGAAGGTGCGGCTGTCGCCGGACTTCAGGCCGCGCACGGCGTCTTCGAATTCCTTGAGCATCTGGCCTTCGCCGATGATGAACTGGAAGTCCTCGGCCTTGCCGCCCTGGAAGGTCTCGCCGTCGATCTTGCCTTCGAAGTCGACCGTCACGCGGTCGCCGTCGGCGGCGGCCGTGTCCTGCGAACGCTGCGCGAAGGTGCGGCGCTGCTTGCGCAGGATGTCGAGCGTCTTGTCGATGGCCTCGTCGCTCACCTCGGCCGTCACGCGCTCCACGTCGGCATTCGACAGGTCGTTGATCTTGACTTCGGGGAACACCTCGAACACCGCGTCGAAGGCCATCACGCCCTCGGGCGCTTCTTCCTTCTCGGTGATGCGCGGCTGGCCGGCCACGCGCAGCTTGGCTTCGTTGGCGGCCTGCGAGAAGGCTTCGCCAACCTTGTCGTTCATCACTTCGTAGTGCACCGAATAGCCATAGCGCTGGGCCACGACGTTCATCGGCACCTTGCCCGGACGGAAACCGTCCATCTTCACGGTGCGGGCCAGCTTCTTCAGGCGGGAATCGACTTCCGACTGGATGGTGCCGACGGGCAGCGTCAGCGTGATCTTGCGCTCGAGTTTCTCGAGGGTTTCAACATTCACGGTCATTTTCGTTCTTCCTTGTGAGGTGTGCTGGTGCGCGGGGCCGGACTCGAACCGGCACGTTCTTGCGAACGTCAGGACCTAAACCTGGTGCGTCTACCAATTTCGCCACCCGCGCGGTCAGGTGAATCAAGCAAAAGCGGGCGGCCTCCTGTTGCAGACCACCCGCTTCGAAATCGGTCAACCGCGCATTTTAGCCGCGAACCGGGGCCGCCTTTTCTTCCCGCTTCACGCGAAAGGCCGCGGCGTACATCGCCGGGAGCGCCAGCAGGGTGAGCACGGTCGCCACGATCAGTCCGCCCATGATGGCCACGGCCATCGGCCCCCAGAACACGCTGCGCGACAGCGGGATCATCGCCAGCACCGCGGCGGCGGCCGTCAGCACGATCGGGCGAAGCCGCCGCACGGCCGACTCCACGATCGCGTCCCAGGCCGGCACGCCGGCGGCGCGGTCGCTCTCGATCTGGTCGATCAGGATCACCGAGTTGCGCTGGATCATGCCCATCAGCGCGATCACGCCGAGCAGCGCGACGAAGCCGAAAGGCCGGTTCAGGATCAGCAACGCGGCCGCCACACCCGCGATGCCCAGCGGCCCGGTGATGAAGACCAGCAGCGACCGGCTGAAGCTGTGCAGTTGCAGCATCAGCAGCGTGAAGACCAGGAACAGCATGATCGGTATGCCCGCCACGATCGAGGTCGAGCCCTTGCTGCTTTCCTCCACCGCGCCGGCCACCTCGATGCGGTAGCCGCCCTGCCCGGCCGCGCGCCATTTCGCTTCGAGCGCGCGCAATCCGGGCAGCAACTGCTGTGTGACGGTCGCGCCCTGCAGGCCTTCGGCGATGTCGGCATTCACCGTGATGGCGTAGTCGCGGTTTTCTCGCCACATCACGCCCGGCTCCCAGGCGAAGACCGGCCTGGCGATCTGCGCGAGCGGGATCGACCGGCCCGACGCCGTCGGCAGGTAGGCGTTGCCGATGTCGGAGATGGCTTCGCGCTCGTCCGGCGACTGGCGCAGCACGATGTCGATCAGCCGGTCGTTCTCGCGGTACTGGCCGATGGTGGTGCCGCTGAACATGGTGCGCGACGCCTGGGCGATGGCCTGGCTCGTCACGCCGAGCGCGCGCGCCTTGTCCTGGTCGACGTCCAGGCGGATCACCTTGACCGACTCGTTCCAGTTGTCGTTGACGCCGCGCGTGTTCGCGTTCTCGCGCATCGCGGCCTTCACCTCGTCGGCGCGCAGGCGCAGCTGCGCCGGGTCGGTCCCGATCACGCGGAACTGCACCGGGTAGGCCACCGGTGGCCCATTCGGCAGCAACTTGGCGCGGGCGCGCACCTCTGGGAATTCCTGCGCCAGCAAGGCGGGCAGGCGTTGACGCAAGGCGTCGCGCTGATGCAGGTCCTTGGCCAGCACCAGCACCTGAGAGGCATTGGTCTGCGGGAAGATGTAGTCGAGCGGCAGGTAGAAGCGCGGAACGCCGCTGCCGATCCAGGTCGTGACCGACGCGACCTCCGGCTCCTGCATCAGCCGTTGCTCCACGCGCCTGGCAATCGCCTCGTTCGCCGCGAAGGCGGTGCCCTCCGGCGACCACAGGTCGACCAGGATTTCCGGCCGGCTCGAATCCGGGAAGAACTGCTGCTGCACCCGCCCCATGCCGACGATGCCGAGCGCGAAGATCGCCACCGTGGCGCCGATGGTCAGCCAGCGGTACCGGACGCACCAGTTCACCGCACCGCGGAAGGCGTTGTAGAAGCGCGAGTCGAACAGCTCGTGCGGCGGCGCGTCCGGGTCGTGTGGCTTCACCTTGAGCAGCAGCGTGCCCAGGTACGGGACGAAGTAGACCGAGACGATCCAGCTGAGCACCAGCGCGATGACCGTCACCGCAAAGATCGCGAAGGTGTACTCGCCGGTGGTCGACTTGGCCAGGCCGATCGGCAGGAAGCCGGCGGCAGTGATGAGCGTGCCGGTCAGCATCGGCTTGGCCGTCACGTCGTAGGCGAAGGTGGCGGCGCGGGTCTTGTCGTAGCCCTCCTCCATTTTCCGCACCATCATCTCCACCGCGATGATCGCGTCGTCCACCAGCAGGCCCAGCGCGATGATCAGCGAGCCGAGCGAGACCTTGTGCAGCCCGATGCCGAAATAATGCATGGCCAGGAAGGTGACGGCCAGCACCAGCGGGATCGTGATCGCCACCACCAGCCCCGGGCGCACGTCGATGTGCCAGCCGAAGCGCCCGCCCTTGTGCAGGCCGAGCGCGATGAAGCTCACCGCCAGGACGATCACCACGGCCTCGATCAGCACGTGCACGAATTCGTTGACCGAGGTCGCCACGGAGGAAGGCTGGTCCTGCACCTGGGCCAGCGTCACGCCGGCCGGCAGGCGATGGCCGATGTCGGCGACCGTGACGCGCAGCGCCTTGCCCAGCGCGATGATGTCGCCGCCCTTCGCCATCGACACGCCCAGCGCGACCACCTCCTTGCCCTGGTGATGCACCTTGACCGACGGCGGGTCGACCGTGCCGCGGCGGATCTCCGAGATGTCGCCCAGCCGCAACTGGTTGCCCGACGTGCCGCGGATCGGCATCTCGCGCAGCTGCTCCACGCTGGTGAACTGGCCGCCGACGCGCACCTGCACCATGTCGAGCGGTGACTGGATGGTGCCGGCGCTCTCAACCGCGTTCTGCGCGCCGATCTGCTGCAGCACCGCGTTCATGTCCAGGCCCAGTTGCGCCACGCGCTTCTGCGACACCTCGATGTAGATCTTCTCGTCCTGCAGTCCGAACTGCTCCACCTTCGCCACGTCCTTCACCCGCAGCAGGCCCTGGCGCACCTCGTCGGCGAAGGTCTTGATCTCCGCGGGCGTGTAGCCGTCGGTCTGCAGCGCGTAGATCACGCCGTACACATCGCCGAACTCGTCGTTGAAGAACGGCCCCTGCACGCCACCCGGCAGCGTAGCGCGCATGTCGCCGATCTTCTTGCGCACCGTGTACCAGACGTTCGCCACCTCGCCGGGCTTCGACGAGTCCTTGATCTGAAAGATCACCATCGACTCGCCGGGCTTGGAATAGCTGCGGATCTTGTCGGCGTATGGCGCCTCCTGCAGGGTTCGCTCGAGCTTGTCGGTCACCT